>JBIOYO010000462.1:0-4022 GCA_044870175.1 Nocardioidaceae bacterium
CGCGGCCCTGCACGGTCAGCCACACCTCGGCCACGCGGGCGCCGGTGCCCTCGGCGAGCACGCGAGCCATCCGGGCCGGCACCTCCTCGGCCGGGTAGCTCCCGGTGACCGTCGAGGCGAACCGCTCAAGCACGTCGTACGGCGGTGTGGTGCCGCCGTACACGAGCCGAGCCGCCGCCCCCTCGAGCACGGTCTGCACCCGGTCGAACGCGACCGCCACGAACGCGGTCGCCACGACGGACAGCACCAGGTCCGGCGACGACGTGCGGCCGACCAGCGCGCCGCCGCCGAGCACCACGACGACGTACACGAGGACCACGAACGCGGTCAGCCCGGCGAGGACGAGACCGGACACGGCGACCTCCCGCCGAGTGCGGCGCCGCCAGCCACCGAGCCAGGTCACGTCACGAGTCTGCTCCCACCCGCACCCCGCGGGGAGGGGCTGGCCCGCACGCGGGGGTGTGGATAGCCGCACGGGCAGCACCCGCGACCGGGCGGCCCGCGCCCACCGGCGTGCGCCCAGCCCGATCGGCTCCGGGCCCCGAACGGCGTGTGCTGGACCTGTCCGAACGAGGAGAGAGGCAGGGCCATGAGCCACATCGTCGAGGAAGAGAGCGGAACCTTCGCCCCGCAGGCCCGGCACCCTCACAACGGCTACTACGCGGGCGACTTCTCCGCCGTCCCGTTCCAGCAGCCCGACCTCACCTTCCTGCTCACCGTGATGGAGAACGCCGCATGAACCCGACCACCGCGCTGGAGCTCGCCCGCCACCAGCAGGACCGCGTGGCCGCCGACCTGGCCAGCCACCGCCTCCGCATCAGCACGGCGAGGCCGCCGTCGCGATCCCCCGCACGACCACGACTTCACATCCGACCCACCACCGAGCCCGCACGGGCCTGACAACGAGGAGAACCGACATGACCGCCACTACCACCCCCACCCGGGTCAGGACCGAGACCGTCGTCCGAGCCGAGGGCCTCACCAAGCTCTACGGCACGGGCGACGCCGCGGTCGCCGCCCTCGACGACGTCAGCGTCGGCCTGTACGGCGGGCAGTTCACCGCCATCATGGGCCCCTCCGGCTCCGGCAAGTCGACGCTGCTGCACATGCTCGCCGGGCTCGACAGGCCCACGGCGGGACAGGTGTACGTGACCGGCACGGAGATCACCCGGCTCGGCGACAAGGCGCTGACCATGCTGCGCCGCGACCGGGTCGGCTTCATCTTCCAGTCGTTCAACCTGCTGCCGACGCTGACTGCGGCCGAGAACATCGTGCTGCCCATGCGGATCGCCGGCCGCAAGCCGGACCGGCACTGGGTGGCCTCGGTCGTCGAGACCGTCGGTCTCACCGACCGGCTCGGCCACCGGCCGGCGCAGCTCTCCGGCGGCCAGCAGCAGCGCGTGGCCGCGGCGAGGGCGCTGGCGTCCAAGCCGGACATCGTCTTCGCCGACGAGCCGACCGGGGCTCTCGACCGACGCTCCGGCACCGAGCTGCTGCGGCTGCTCAGGGGCGCCGTCGACGACCTAGGGCAGACCGTCGTGATGGTCACCCACGACCCGACCGCGGCCGGCTACGCCGACCGGGTCGTCTTCCTCGCCGACGGCCACGTCGTCGACGAGCTGTACTCACCGACCACCGAGGACGTGCTCGCGTCCATGAAGCGACTGGGAGCCTGACCCATGTTGACCTCCACCTTCCGGAGCATGGTGGCGCACAAGGTGCGTCTCGTGCTCACCACGGCGTCGATCGCTCTCGGCGTCGCGCTGCTGTCCGGGACCCTGATCCTCACCAACACGATGGGGATCGCGTTCGACCTGCTGTTCGGCAAGATCGGCGCGGGCACCGACGTGGTCGTCCGCACCGAGGCGCCGTACACCGCGACCGAGGGCGTGGGCACCAACCGCGGCCCGGTCGCGGCGTCGGTCCTGGACCAGGTCCGCAAGGTCGACGGTGTCCGCGCGGCCGAGGGGTCGGTCAGCGGCTACGCCCTGCTCACCGGCTCTGAGGGGCAGGCCATCACCACCGTCGGCGGCGCGCCGACCAACGGCTACAGCCTGCCGGCCGACGAGGGGCTCCGTGGCGACGTGGAGCTGCTCTCGGGCCGCGCGCCGCGGGGCCCCGGCGAGGTCGCCGTCGACGCCACCAGCGCCGAGAAGGGCGACCTGGAGCTGGGCGCGACGATCGACGTCCTCTTCCTCGGGCCGACCCGCGAGTTCACGGTCGTGGGCACCGTCGGGTACGGCGACGGGATCAAGGACCTCGGCGGGACGACGTCGGCGTACTTCGACACCGCGACCGCGCAGAAGGTGCTCGGCACCCCGGGAGCGTTCGACAGCATCGACGTCAGCGCCGCACCGGGCGTGTCCCAGGCCGAGCTCGCCGAGCGGGTGTCGGCGGCCGTCCCGGACGGCACCGAGGCCCTCACCGGCGCGGCCGTCTCCAAGGAGAACGCCGAGGCCACGAAGGAGAACTTCAAGATCGTCGGGGTCATCCTGACCACCTTCGCGGGGATCGCGCTGTTCGTCGGCGCGTTCATCATCTGGAACACCTTCACGATGACCGTCACGCAGCGCTCGCGTGAGATCGCGCTGCTCCGCGCGATCGGCGCCCGGCGCCGCCAGGTGATGGGCAGCCTGCTGCTCGAGGCGGTGCTGCTCGGCGCGGCGGCCTCGGCGATCGGCCTTGGCCTCGGCCTCGCGGTCGCCAAGGGGCTGAAGACCCTGATGGACGCGGTCGGCCTGGCCCTCCCGTTCACCGCCCTGCAGGTCCCCCAGACCGCGGTCTGGGCGTCGTTCGCCGTGGGCATCGGGGTGACGGTCGTGTCCGCGCTGGTTCCCGCCCACCGCGCCACCAAGGTGCTGCCGGTCGAGGCGCTGCGTGAGGCCACCCCGGGTGCGGAGCGGCCCTCGGTGCGCCGGGCCCTGGCCGGGACGGCCGTCCTCGGCGCAGGTGCCACGGGCATGCTGTCCGCCCTGTACGGCGACGCGGGGATGGCGGTGTTCGGCCTGGGCCTGCTGGGTGCCATGGTCGGCGTGATCGTCGCGCTGCCCGTCGCGGTCCGTCCGCTCGCGTCACTGGTCGGCGCGCCGCTGCGGCTGCGCGGCCTGCCGGGCGACCTCGCGAGGGACAACGCGATGCGCAGCCCGCGTCGTACGTCCGCCACCGCCGCCGCTCTCATGATCGGGCTCACCCTGGTGGTCAGCCTGGGCGTGTTCGCCTCGTCGCTCAAGGCGTCCTTCGCCGACGTGGTGTCGGAGCGGACCAACGCCGACCTGTTCGTCACTGCGTCGAGCACGTCGGCGCCGGGCTTCAGCCCGTCCGTCATCGACGACGTGGCCCAGGTCGACGGCGTCGCCGAGGTCTCCGCGAGCGGTTGGGGGCAGGCCCGCTTCGACGGCGCCGACTCCAGCTTCTCCGCGGTCGACCCGAGCAACGCCGAGAAGGTGCTGAACCTGCAGGTGTCGCAGGGCTCGGTGGCCGACCTGGGCACCGACGGCGTCGTGGTCGCCGAGGCGGCCGCGCGGGAGCACGGCTGGACGCTCGGTGACACCGTCACGGCGGAGTTCGCCGAGAGCGGCAAGCACCCGCTGCGGGTCGTGGGCGTGTACGCCGGCAAGGGCTGGATCAGCGACAGCTTCATCCTCAGCCTCGCCGAGCAGACCGCGCTCACCGGTCACCAGCTGGTGACCGGAGGACTGGTCACGCTGGCGCCCGGCGCGGACAAGGGAGAGGTCCAGGACGCCATCGCCGCGGCACTGGCCGGCCACCCGGACGCGCAGGTGGTGGACCAGGAGGGCTATGAGGAGATCGCCGGCGGGTTCATCGACAGCCTGCTGATGTTCATGACCGTGATGCTCGCGCTCGCCGTGCTGATCGCCCTGCTGGGCATCGTCAACACCCTTGCCCTGTCGGTCTTCGAGCGGACCCGCGAGCTGGGCCTGCTGCGCGCGGTCGGCATGACCCGGGGCCAGGTCCGGGCGATGGTCCGCTGGGAGTCGGCGGTGATCTCCCTCATCGGTGCC
>JBIOYO010000463.1:0-2793 GCA_044870175.1 Nocardioidaceae bacterium
GGGTCGAAGGCCAGCATGGACAGCGTCGTCGGGTCGCCCTCCACCAGCCCGCGGCTGGTGATCATCTCGCAGACGTACAGGCCTGTGGTTCCTGAGGAGGGAGCGGAGCGACCGTCTCGAAGGGCGCCCTGCTCGCGGCACAGCCGCCGGTAGGCGACGTCGGTGACCCCGGCCATGGGCGCCAGCACGACCGGGGTGTCCACGTGCAGCGGCCCGAGGGTGAGCCCGCGCGACAGCCCGGTCACGGCGGGCTCGGTCACGACCCGCCTCCGGTCCGGGGCGTGCCGGTCCGGGCCGAGGCCCGTGGCCGCGGCGGGGCGACCTCACCGGTCCACATGATCGGGTCGAAGTCCGTGGTCGGGCGGTAGCTCACGCCGACCAGGGCGCCTCTGTTCGGGGACAGGAACACCAGGCAGGTGTCCAACCTCGCCGCCGGCCGGAACCCGCGCGGCACCGGCTGGGTGCGGCAGGGCGGGAAGTCCGCGGTGAGCCGCACCGGCGGGAGCAGCGTGTTCGCGTCCGAGACGCCGCGCAGCGGCACCTCGAACGGGCCGACCCGGGCCTCCCCGACGTTCTGCACGCGGACCCGGACGTAGTAGTAGCTGGCGTTCCTCGCGTACGGGTCGCTCAGGTCGAAGCCGGAGAGGTCGGACAGCCGTCCCTTCCGGGCCGACCTGACCGTCAGCGCGAGCAGGGTGCGGCCGCGGTTCCCCGCGTCGTGCCGGACGACGGCGGTCTCGCCGAAGTCGAGCGCGGTGCCCTCGGGCGTGACCTCCGGCTGCGTGGCTGAGGGTGTGGCGGACGTCGAGGATGTGGTGGTCGAGGCCGGGTCGCTGCTCGCGCCCGGCGACGGGCTGCTCGACGGGCTGGGTGCGGCGCCGGGCGTCGCGCCGCTGCCCGAGGGCGGGCTGGCGTCGGAGCCCACGTCGCCGCCTCCGCAGCCGGCGGCCAGCAGCACCGCGCCCAGGCCGAGGGCAACGGCACGGGAGGCGCCCCGACGGCGCATCGACACCTGAGCTCTCCTTGTCTTCGCTACAAGATCATCCGCCGACCGGCGGTCAGCAGCCGGGTAGGCGCTCGGACAGGTAGGACGCCACCTGGCCCAGGCCGACCCGCTCCTGGGCCATCGAGTCCCGCTCCCGCACGGTGACCGCGTCGTCGTCGAGGGAGTCGAAGTCGACGGTGAGGCAGTACGGCGTGCCGATCTCGTCCTGGCGGCGGTAGCGGCGGCCGATCGCCCCGGCGTCGTCGAACTCGACGGTCCAGCGCTCACGCAGCTCCGCGGCGAGAGCACGCGCCTTGGGGCTGAGGTCGGCGTTGCGTGACAGCGGGAGCACGGCGGCCTTGACCGGCGCGAGCCGCGGGTCGAGGCGCAGCACGGTGCGCTTGTCCACCCCGCCCTTGGTGTTGGGTGCCTCGTCCTCGGCGTACGCGTCGATGAGGAAGGTCATCAGGCTGCGCGAGAGGCCGGCCGCCGGCTCGATGACGTAGGGGAGGTACCGCTCCCCGTCGGCCTGGTCGAAGTAGGACAGGTCCACCCCGGAGTGCTTGGAGTGCGTGCCGAGGTCGAAGTCGGTGCGGTTCGCGATCCCCTCCAGCTCACCCCACTCGGCGCCGGCGAAGCTGAAGCGGTACTCGATGTCGACCGTCCGCGTGGAGTAGTGCGACCGCTTCTCGGCGGGGTGCTCGTAGTGACGGAGGTTCTCCTCGCGGATGCCGAGGTCGACGTACCAGCGGGTGCGCTCGTCGATCCAGTACTGGTGCCACTCCTCGTCGGTGCCGGGCTTGACGAAGAACTCCATCTCCATCTGCTCGAACTCCCGGGTGCGGAAGATGAAGTTGCCCGGGGTGATCTCGTTGCGGAAGCTCTTGCCGATCTGCGCGATGCCGAAGGGGGGCTTGCGCCGCGAGCTGGTGACCACGTTGAGGAAGTTGAGGAAGATGCCCTGGGCGGTCTCCGGGCGCAGGTAGTGCAGCCCGGACTGGTCCTCCACGACGCCGAGGTAGGTCTTCAGCAGGCCGGAGAACTGCCGCGGGTCGGTCCAGGCGCCGCGGGTGCCGCAGTGCGGGCAGGCGATGCTGGACAGCGGTACGTCGTCGGGGTTCGCGACCCCCTTCTTCGCCGCGGCCAGCTCCTGGAGGTCGTCGGCGCGGAACCGCTTGTGGCAGGCCTGGCACTCCGTCAGCGGGTCGGTGAAGGTGTCGACGTGACCGCTGGCCTCCCAGGCCTGCCGCGGCAGGATCACGCTGGAGTCCAGACCGACGACCTCCTCGCGGCTCTGCACCGTCGACCGCCACCAGGCCCGCTTGATGTTCTCCTTCAGCTCCACGCCGAGCGGCCCGTAGTCCCACGCCGACCTGGTGCCGCCGTAGATCTCTCCGCACGGGTAGACGAACCCCCGCCGCTTGCAGAGGCTCACGACCTGGTCGACGACGGCACCTGGCTTGGGCGACACGAAACTCAGCTCCTGACGGATGCGACGACCCGGTGGCTGGCCGGCACCGGGACTGCCCAGCGTATCGGCCGGAGAGGTCACGGCTCGCCGCGCGGTCGGGGCTGGTCGAGCGGCTCGCCGGGGCCGACCACGACGTAGGCGCCCGGCTCGTCGAGCGCCTCGCCGAGCACTGCCGAGGCGCGCACCCTCACGTCGTACGACGACAGGGCGCGACGGTACGCGCCGGGCCCCTGCCACCGGGTCATCAGGACCCACAGCTCGGGGTCGTCGGCGTTGCGGCCGACCGCACCGTCGAGGTAGCCCGGCCGGGCCGCGAGGGCGGCGTGCGCATCGTCCA
>JBIOYO010000464.1:0-3512 GCA_044870175.1 Nocardioidaceae bacterium
GCGACGGCCGGCTGGTCCGCCGCGACGTGGTCGAGACCGACGTCCGGGGCGAGCGCACGACGGTCGACGCCCTGGTCGGGCACCGCCGGCCGGACCTCGTGCTGCTCAACGACGGTGACCTGGCGTACGCCAAGATCCGGCTGGACGAGCGGTCCTTGTCCACGCTGGTGTCCTCGATCGACCGGCTCGACGACTCCCTGGCCCGAGCGCTCTGCTGGGGGGCCGCCTGGGACATGACCCGCGACGCGGAGATGCGCCCGTCCGACTTCGTCCGGCTGGTGCTGCGCGGGGTCGCCACGGAGACCGACCTCACCGCGGTCGGCACGCTGCTGCGCTACGCCCGCGCGGCGGTGGAGACCTACTCCGCGCCGCAGCACCGCACCGAGCTCGCCGCGACCTGGGAGTCCGGGCTGCGCCGGCTGCTCGAGGAGGCGGAGCCCGGCACCGACCACCAGCTCGCGTTCGTCCGCGCCTACGCCATCTCCGCGCACAGCGACGACGCCGTGGACCTCGTGCGTGCGGTCTACGACGGCACCCGCCCGGTGCCAGGCCTCGACGTCGACGCCGACCTGCGCTGGACCCTGCTGGACGCGCTGGCCCGCACCGGTCGCGCCGACGACGACGAGGTCGACGCCGAGCTCGCCCGTGACGGCACCATCTCCGGCCGGGAGCGCGCCGCCGGGGCGCGCGCCCTGATGCCCACCCCGGAGGCGAAGCAGCGGGCCTGGCAGGAGGCGGTGGAGCGCGACGACGTCCCCAACGAGACCCAGCGGCAGGTGACCGTCGGCTTCTGGGTGTTCGGCCAGGACGAGCTGCTCCAGCCGTACGTCGACCGCTACCTCGCAGCGGCGGAGACCATCTGGGACGACAAGGGCGTCCAGCGGGCCACCGTGGCGCTGCAGAACCTCTTCCCGCGGCAGCTGGCGACCAGGGCCACTCTCGACCGGGTCAACGCCTGGCTCGCCGGCACGCAGGCCAACCCCGCGGCCCAGCGCTACGTGCGTGAGGGCGTCGCCGACCTGGAGCGTGCCCTGGCCGCTCAGGAGAAGGACGCCGCGGCCACGGGCTGAGTCCGGTTGAGTCCCGGCCCGGTCACCCCCGGGCGTGCAGCGTCGGGGGACGCCGCGCGTGCTCGGCGAGCATCTGCAGGCCCCCGACGATGCCGCCGGCAAGGTCCCCCTCGGCGAAGTCGTTCTGCATCGCGACGACCGCTAGGGCGACAGCCTCGTCGGTCAGCCGGCGGCGGACCTCGGCGCCGGTCACCACCTCCAAGGCGTGGGCGGTGGGGTCGACCAGCACGAGCACGGAGTGGTCAGGGGCCACCAGGGCGGCGTGCAGCCGCTCGGCGTACTCCCGCGGGGAGCCCTCTGCCGCACCGACGAAGACGGAGAACTCGGCGCGGCTGACCAGCTCCGCGTCGCGGATCGCCCGGTCGATCTGCTGCCTCTGCGTCGGGCTGAAGCCGTCACCATCGGGCACTGGCGCCACCCGTCTCCTGCGTCGCCTCGGGCTCCGCGGACGCGCCCTTGCTCGGCCCGCCGAACCATTCCGGCTCGTCGTGCCAGCTCTCGACGGAGGCACCGCGCTGGCTGCGGATCATCGACGGCAGGTAGCTGAGCAGGAAGATCACCGCGAACAGCAGGATCGGCACGCCCACGATGAACAGCAGCGCCTGCGCCAGTGGGGGGTTGTCGGTGTCCGGCCAGGAGCTGGGCGCCGTGGCGGCGGCGGACGGAGCGACGGCCAGGGGGACGAAGAACGCGGCGGTGGTGAGCCAGACGGCGCCCGGCCTTCGAGTGATCACGGGGTCAGACTAGCCAACGAGGCCCCCCGCGCGTGGGCCCGGACATGAGCGCGCCGGTGCCGGCCGGCCGGACCGGGTGACGTCTGCTGCGGCTCACCTGCTCCGCGGTGCGGTGACGCGTGTGGTCAGTCCGCAACCAGTTCTCCAAGGCAATGGTTACCCAGTCTCGTAGGCTGCACCGGTGATCGTGCTCGCTGCCGAGGTCTGCGACCCCGGTGACTGGCTGTGCAACAACGTAGAGGACGCGACCGGCAACGAGTGGGTGGCCCAGGCGGCGAACTGGCTGATCGCCAAGCCGCTGGCCATCGCCGGGCTGCTCCTGGTCGCCCTCATCCTGCGCTGGGTGGCGGCCAAGCTGATCGACCGGCTCGCCCGGCGGGCCGCCGTGGGCGTGGTCCCCGAACGGCTGCCAGGGCTGACCCAGCCGGCACGACGCGCCGACCCGGCCGCGCAGGCCCAGGCCGCGCGCCGGGTGCAGCGCGCGCACACGACGGCCTCGGTGCTGAAGAGCATCGCCTCCTTCGTGATCTTCACCGTCGTCGCGATCATGGTGGTCGCCGAGCTCGGCTACGACGTGGCCCCGCTGATCGCGGGCGCCGGGATCGTCGGCCTGGCCCTGGGGTTCGGCGCGCAGAACCTGGTCAAGGACTTCCTCTCCGGCATGTTCTTGGCCTTCGAGGACCAGATCGGGGTCGGCGACCGGGTGGAGGTCAACGACGTGACCGGGGTGGTCGAGGCGCTGACGCTCAGGGTCACGCGGCTTCGCGACGAGGAGGGCACCGTGTGGTACATCCGCAACGGCGAGATCCTCAAGGTCGGCAACCACAGCCAGACCTGAGCGCCACCCTGAGCCGGCAGCCGCCACGCCGGTCGAGCCGTCAGGCCAGCTTCGCGTCCAGGGTGATCGTCGTCCCGGTGAGCGCCTGCGACACCGGGCACCCGGTCTTGGCCTCCTCGGCGGCGGCGGCGAAGTCGTCCGCGCTCAGCCCCTCGACCTGCCCGACCACGGTCAGGTGGATGCCGGTGATGCCCTTGCCCGGCTGGAAGGTCACGTCTGCCTGCACGTCGAGCGCGGTCGGCGCGTGGCCCGCCTTGTCCAGCCCGAGGGACAGCGCCATCGAGAAGCAGGACGAGTGCGCGGCCGCGATCAGCTCCTCGGGGCTGGTCTTGCCGTTGGGCTCCTCCGCACGCGCGGGCCACGACACGTCGTACGTCCCGAGGCCCGACGACTCCAACGTGACCTTGCCGGCGCCCTCGAACAGCGAGCCCTCCCAGTGGGTCTTGGCGGTGCGGACAGTGGCCATGCTCGGCTCCTTCGGTCGGTACGTGGGGTGTCCTCGCTGCCAACCTACCCACGCTCGGCGCGTCCGTTGTCACCGACGGTCACCGGGCGGCTGACAGGATGGGCAGGTGAGCGAGGAGGGAACGACGACCACCACGCCTGCCGAGGCCGCCGAGACGCCGGCTCCGGCGACGTTCTACGACGCCGTCGGCGGGATGGCGACGTTCGAGCGGATCGTGGCGTGCTTCTACGCCGGCGTCGTGCAGGACGACCTGCTCGCGCCGATGTACCGCCCCGACGACCTGGCCGACGGTTCCGCCGCGCGGCGGCTGACCCTGTTCCTGGCGCAGTACTGGGGCGGCCCCACGACGTACTCCCAGGAGCGTGGGCACCCGCGGCTGCGGATGCGGCACGCGCCGTTCGCGG
>JBIOYO010000465.1:0-2491 GCA_044870175.1 Nocardioidaceae bacterium
GACTCCGGCCGGTCCAGGGCCCACTGCACCCGGGTGCACAGCTCGGGGACCACCCGCTCGGCGTAGCAGGGCGGCGCCAGCGGATGCGCGGCGCGCGGCCAGAACGTGGTCAGGTCCCACAGCACCCCGACCCCTCGGCGCGCGGTCTCGGAGCGACGGACCTGCGAGGCGACCAGCACCAGGGCGAGCGACATGCCGAGCGCGACGTACAGGGAGAGGGCAGCCACCAGCCGGGTCCACTCCCACACCTCCCACGGCGCCTGGCCGGTGAACGACATGACGATGATGGTCAGCGCCACGGGCGAGGTGATGAAGCCCACGACGTCGAGCAGCCGCTCGGCCCGGTGTGCCAGCGCCGCGCGGACCCGGGCACGGATGGCCGGGTTGACGTCCCTCGCCGGTACGGGCAGGACGTCGCGTGGCTGGCCCGGCCCTGGGCGCAGGTACGCCCGGATGCTCGGCCGGACCCTTCGGGAGAACCGCAGCGCGCACCACCCGACCGCGAGCATGACGAGCAGCAGCCAGATCAGCTGCAGCACCGGCGCCCAGACCAGCACCTGCGGTACGACGAGCGGCAGCTGCGGCGGGTCTGCCACCTCCACGAGCACCGACGAGGACCCGGCGTCGAGGACGAGGAGGCTGTCCGCGACCGTCAGCGTCGCGCCGGCGCGGAAGTCCGCGGACTCACCGGAGCAGCCCCGCCTGCTGGTATCGGCGGACCTGACGCAGCTGTCCCGGAGCACCACCTCGTCGTCGTCCAGCGACAGCCGCGCGGAGCTGAAGCGGGTGCTGCGCAGCTGCTCGGACGCCCCGAGGTCGCTCTGGGGCCGGCCGAGGGAGCCGACCGCGATCGTGCCGGAGCGCACGGTTGCCGCCAGGGTCCGGGGGTCGACGAGCACCAGGGCGTCGTGGATACGGACCGGGCCGGTGACCTCCAGGGGCTCGCCGTCCAGGGTGACGTACGCGCCGGCCAGCTGGTCCTTCAGCAGCACGGACGACGCGGCCTGGTCCGGCGAGCGGGTGACCAGGTCGACGACGGTGTGGTCCGGGCCGTTGAGGTACTCCGCACTGCCGGTGACCACTGCGGTGGTGAACAGCAGTGCGACCCAGGCGCCGCCGGCGAGCAGCACGGACGCGGCCGCGCCCCGCCACGCCGTCTCGGTGACCGGCAGTGCGCGGGTCTCGTCCCCGGGCGGCTTGGCGCTGCGGTAGTGCCAGGTGGTCACCGCGGCGAGCAGCAGCGCGACGCCGCCCGCCCCGGCAGCCAGGTCGAACCGGCCGAACGGGCGCGCCTCGTAGAGCCAGATCCCCAAGACCCCGAGGGCGAGCACGCCGGCCGCCACGGCCGCGGTGCCGCGCCCCGACATGCGGCCTCCCGTGAAGACCACCAGGTGCACCACGGTCAGCGTCACGAAGACGGCGACGAACCACACGTTGTGCCCGTAGAAGTCCGGCTGTTCGGAGAGGTGGGGGAAGTCCCCGGTCCACAGCACCAGCAGGTGCAGGAGCGTGACGCCGAGCATGGCGACGGCCAGCCAGCCGGGGGCCGGCGCCGGCACCTGTCGAAGCGCCCCGGGCCGGGTCCTGGCGCGCCCCCCGCTCCTCGGCTCGGCGAAGAACTCCATGTCGTCGGGATGCACCACGCCCACCAGCACGGTGGCCACGGCGGCCAGCAGGGCGGCGGCGGCGGTGGTGAGCACGGCGGCCGGGGACTCCGCCCACACCTCGGCCGGGCTGCGGTCGCCGATCACACCGAGCCCCGGGCGCAGCACGTGCACGCCCGTGAAGGCCACGACCGTGGCGAGCGCCACGGTGAGGTGCAGCCGTTGCAGCCGGCGGGTCCGGCGTGCTCCGGCCCACATCTTGGGGTGGTTGAGCGGTCCCACCGCATGGACGGCGTCCGCCGACGGGCCGGGCGGGTCCACCTCGGCGTCGCTGTCCCACACCGAGCGCGGCGCCTGGGCGACCGCCTCGTAGCGGCCGATGGTCTGCCGCGACAGCACGAACAGCACCAGGACAGCGCTCAGCGGTGCGAGCGAGCCGACCGCGAGCCGTTGCGAGGCGGTCAGCGCCGCCATGAAGTCCAGCACGCCCGGCAGCGCCGTACAGCCGGTGCTGTTGCCGCGGAAGCACTGCCAGGCGACCATGTCCACGGCCACCACGCACGGCGTCAGCACAGCGAACACCGTGAGCAGGACGGCGGACAGGCGCACGGCGCGGGCTCCCCACCGGGCCCGCCCGCTGTTCTCGCCGACCTGCAGGCGCGCCCAGTAGGCGAGGTTCGCCAGCGCGAAGGGCAGCAGCAACAGCCACAGCACCCGCTTCACCCAGCCGAGCAGGCCCTGCACGCCGGAGGTCAGGGTCCCCCACGAGTACGCCTCGAGGGCCATCGCGTCCGGAAGTCGCCGAAGCGGCGGGTCCGCCTCGTCGGCGATCCGGTAGAAGCCGGTCAGGCCGTCCCCGGCCACCTGGCGGACCCCGCCCCGGTCCA
>JBIOYO010000466.1:0-4678 GCA_044870175.1 Nocardioidaceae bacterium
CATCCGCACGCCCCCAGGAGGCCGAGCCGTCCCATCCGCACGCCCCCAGGACGCCGAGCCGTCCCATCCGCACGCCCCCAGGACGCCGAGCCGTCCCATCCGCACGCCCCCGGGAGGCCCAGCCGGACGGATACGACGGCTCGACCGCTCCCAGCCGGACAGATTCGACGGCTCGACCCCTCCCAGCCGGACGGATACGACGGCTCGACCCCTCCCAGCCGGACGGATACGACGGCTCGGCATGCTCCGGGGTTGAGGTGGTGAGGTGGGGAGGTTGTCGAGTGGTGAAGGACACGGCGCGTCGGTTTCCGAGCTATCTCATATCTGAGATAGCGTGCGCGTCATGGATTACCTGGCCCGGATCGGCAAGCTCATCCGCGACGCGCGCAAGCATCGCGGCTGGACCCAGGCGCAGCTGGCCGACGTGCTGCAGACCAGCCAGAGCGCGGTGAACCGCATCGAGCGCGGGCACCAGAACCTCTCCCTGGAGATGCTGGCCCGCATCGGCGCGGCGCTGGACTCCGAGATCGTGTCGCTGGGAGGCGGCCCCACGCACCTGCGGGTCACCGGCCCGACGACCCTGTCGGGCAGCATCGAGGTCAAGACGTCGAAGAACGCCGGCGTCGCGCTGCTGTGCGCCTCGCTGCTCAACCGCGGCCGTACGACGCTGCGCAAGGTGGCCCGCATCGAGGAGGTCAACCGGCTGCTGGAGGTGTTGGAGTCCCTCGGTGTCGGCACCACGTGGCTGGGCGACGGCAACGACCTGGAGATCGTGCCACCGGCGGACCTCGACCTGACCCGGATCGACGCCGAGGCAGCGCGGCGCACGCGGTCGATCATCATGTTCCTCGGCCCGCTGCTGCACCGCGAGGACATCTTCGACCTGCCGTACGCCGGCGGCTGCGACCTCGGCACCAGGACCGTCGAGCCGCACCTGGTCGCGCTGCGGCCGTTCGGCCTGGAGGTCAAGGCGACCGAGGGCAGCTACCACGCGACGGTCAACCGCGCCATCTCACCGCAGCGCCCGATCGTGCTCACCGAGCGCGGCGACACCGTGACCGAGAACGCCCTGATGGCGGCCGCCCTGCACCCGGGCGTCACGGTGATCCGCAACGCCAGCCCCAACTACATGGTGCAGGACCTGTGCTTCTACCTGCAGCGGCTGGGGGTGCGCATCGACGGGATCGGCACCACGACGCTCACCGTGCACGGGGTCGACGAGATCGACGTGGACGTCGACTACGCCCCGTCGGAGGACCCGATCGAGGCGATGTCGCTGCTGGCCGCCGCGATCGTCACCGGCTCCGAGATCACCATCGAGCGGGTCCCGATCGAGTTCTTGGAGATCGAGCTGGCGCTGCTGGAGGAGATGGGCTTCCGCTACACCCGCAGCCCGGAGTACGTCGCCGCCAACGGGCACACCCGGCTGGTCGACCTGACCACGCACGTGTCGGTGCTGCACTCCCCCATCGACAAGATCCACCCGATGCCCTTCCCCGGCCTCAACATCGACAACCTCCCGTTCTTCGCGGTCATCGCGGCCGTGGCCGAGGGCGGCACGCTGCTGCACGACTGGGTCTATGAGAACCGCGCGATCTACCTCACCGAGCTCAACCGCCTCGGTGCCCGGGTCCAGCTCCTCGACCCGCACCGGGTCCGGATCGAGGGCCCGACCCGCTGGTCCGGGGCAGAGATCATGTGTCCGCCGGCGCTGCGACCCGCCGTGGTGATCCTGCTGGCGATGCTCGCCTCGAAGGGCACCTCGGTGCTGCGGTCGGTGTACGTGATCAACCGCGGGTACGAGGACCTCGCCACCCGCCTCAACGCGCTCGGCGCGAGCATCGAGACCTTCCGCGACATCTGACCACCGGGGCGGGGGTCAGCCGAAGAGCGTCTCCAGGTAGGAACGGGCGACCCGCTTGGCGGGCGGCGGCGCGACCATGTCCGCGGTGATCCGGGGCAGCGGCTCGGTCTTGGGGCCGCCGCGGTCGAGGTGCCAGTCGTTCTCCGCCTCGCCGAGCGCCCCGAGGTCGGCGCGCTCGAGGAAGATGCCGGCGCAGGACGAGCACCGCGCGACCGGGATCTCTCCGATCTGGTGGATGTGCATCGTCCCCGCGCACTTCGGGCAGGTCATCTCGTCCATGGATGCGACCGTATCCCACGGCGGCCGGGGATACTGCTGGCGTGAGACCGCGCACCGGCTTCGTCTTCCTCGACGAGGGGATCGAGGAGGGCACGGTGCTGGCCTTCGCCCACCGCGGCGGCCCGGGGCACCCGGGCGCGCCGGGCCCCGAGAACACGCTGAAGGCCTTCGAGCACGCGGTCGGGCTGGGCTACCGCTACCTGGAGACCGATGTGCACGCCACCCGCGACGGGGTGCTGGTGGCCTTCCACGACCCCAGCCTGGTGCGGCTCACCGGGCAGCACGGGCGGCTGGCAGACGCGACGTACGCCGCGCTGGGGACCGTCCTGGTGGGGGGCAGGGAGCCGATCCCCAGGCTGGACGACCTGCTCGACGCCTTCCCCGAGGCCCGCTTCAACGTCGACCTGAAGGCGGGCGGGGCCGTCGAGCCGATGGCGAGGCTCCTGCGCAGGAGGCGCTGCCACGACCGGGTCTGCGTCGGGTCGTTCGACGAGCGGCACCTGCGCCGGTTCCGCCGCCTCGTGGACCGGCCGGTGGCCACCTCCCGCGGGGTCCTCGCCGTGGGGCTGGGCCTGGTGCCCGGCGGACGGCTGGCCGGCCCCCTGCTTCGTGACACCGGCGCCGCCTACCAGGTGCCGCAGCGGCACCGGCGGGTCACCGTGGTGAGCGCGAGGTTCGTCGAGCGGGCCCATCGGGCCGGCCATCCCGTGCACGTGTGGACCGTCGACGAGCCGGACCGGATGCACGACCTGCTCGACGTCGGTGTCGACGGGCTGGTCAGCGACCGCACCGACCTGCTGCGCGGCGTCCTGGTCGAGCGCGGCCAGTGGGGCGGGCCGGCATGACGCGGGCGGACGGCCCTGCGGGCGTCGCAGACCTCCGGCCGATGGCGCGGCAGAAGGAGCAGCGGGCCTGGTACTGGTACGACTGGGCCAACTCCGCCTACATCACCACCGTCGCCGCAGTCCTCTTCGCGCCGTACCTGACCACGGTCGCCGAGCGCGCGGCCGGCTGCCAGGTCGGCGGCGACGCTCCGGACTGCACCGCCGACCTGTCCGTGCTGGGGCTGACGGTGTCGCCGGGGTCGCTGGTGTTCTACCTGATGACCCTCTCGACGGTGCTGTCCGCGCTGGTGCTCCCGGTCGTCGGAGCCGCCGCGGACCGGTCGCCGGCCAAGGTGACGACGATGGCCCGCTACGCGTGGGCCGGCAGCGTCGCGGCGGCGCTGATGTTCTTCGTCACCGGCTCCAACTGGCAGCTCGGCGCGGCCCTGCTCGTGGTGGCCACCCTGTGCCTGGGCTCCTCCCTGGTCGTGTACGACGCGATCCTGGTCGAGATCGCGACGCCGGACGAGCGCGACCGGGTCTCCTCGCGCGGCTGGGCCCGCGGCTACCTGGGCGGCGGGCTGCTCCTGGCCGCCAACTTCGGCCTGCTCAGCGTCATGGACGACCAGGAGCTGGCGGTGCGGATCTGCCTGCTCTCCGCCGCGGTGTGGTGGGCGGCGTTCACGGTGATCCCCTACCGCGGCATCCGCAACCGGCCCCCGGTGAACCCCGTCCCGGAGCACGGCGGCCTGGTCCGGGAGAGCTTCGCCCAGCTGTGGGTGACGCTGAAGGACCTGCGGCGCTACCCGGTGACGCTGACCTTCCTGGTCGCGTACCTGTTCTACAACGACGGCATCCAGACGGTGATCTACGCCTCGTCGGTCTACGGGGAGAAGGAGCTGGGCTTCGCCAAGAGCACCGTGCTCAGCGGCTTCCTGGTCGTGCAGTTCGTCGGCGTCGTGGGCGCGCTGGCGTTCGGCCGGGTCGCCGAGCGGTACGGCGCTCGCCGGGTGATCCTCACCGGGCTGGCCATCTGGGTGCTGGTCGTGACGCTGGGCTACCTCACCCCCGAGGGGAGCTACCCGCTGTTCCTGGTGCTCGCCGCGTCCATCGGCCTGGTGCTCGGCGGCACCCAGGCACTGTCCCGGTCCTTCTTCAGCCTGCTGATCCCCCGCGGCCGCGAGGCGGAGTACTTCAGCCTCTACCAGGCCGCCGAGCGCGGGACCAGCTGGCTCGGCACCCTGGTGTTCGGCCTGGTGCACCAGTGGACCGACTCCTACCGCCCCGCGATCTTCGCCCTGGTGCTGTTCTTCGTCGTCGGCGGCGTGCTGCTGGCCAAGGTCGACCCGAGCCGCGGCATCGAGGAGGCCGGCAACACACCGCCCTCCGTGCTGTAGTGGGTGCTGTAGCCCGGGCCTGCGGCGGGCGCCGGCGTGTAAGCGGGGCCCGCGTGGGCACGATCACCGCGGGAGCGCGCCTGTGAACGCGGGGCGCGGGGAATCATCGAGGAGGAAGGTTCGTTCTTCCCCTATGAGGGCGGTGCGCCATGCAGCGCCGTTTCCGGCGTGCTCCTGACCAGAAGGGCACGACGATCTCAAGAGACTGGGAGGTTGCTCATGGCGGAGCGCACCTTGCGTGGGGCGCGCCTGGGCGGGCAGAGCTTCGAGGACGAGCGCGGGATCGAGTTCGCCGCGCGCCAGAAGGTGGCCTA
>JBIOYO010000467.1:0-2360 GCA_044870175.1 Nocardioidaceae bacterium
CGCGAGCGGGTGCGCCGCAACGCAGCGGGCTACGTGCTGCTCGCCGAGGAGCAGAGACGCTGACCGCTCCAGGTGTATCAGGCGGCCGGTGCCGCGCGTCTACAGGTAGAGGCAGCTGCGCGCCGGCCCGACGTGCGGCGCCGCGACGGTGGAGGAGACGCCATGCGCCCGGACGGGGTCGAGATCAAGGTCACGGTGTCGGACGCGCAGGTGGACCGGGCGTTGCGGCTGCTCGACCTCGGCGACCAGAGCCGGCTGGCGATCTGGTTCTACGACGACCTCACGACCGGCGTACGGCTCCCGCTGCTCGAGGCCGGGCTGATCCTCCGCGTCCGGCTGAAGGACTCGGGCCGGGGCGGGGACGCGACGGTCAAGCTGCGCCCGTGCCGGGCCTCCCAGCTGGCCGGCCAGTGGTTCGACCGGGAGGGCGACGACGAGCTGGAGCTCCGGGCGGAGGAGGACTGGGCGGGCACGCGCCGGGTGCTGGCCGCCTCCGCGCAGGCCGACGTCTCCGCGGCCACCGCGGCACAGGTCCGCGCCGCGTCGCCGCCACCGGCGGGCCTGCTGACCGCGGACCAGGCGGCGTACCTCGCCGAGTGCGCCTCCCTCCGCGTCGACCTCCGCGGACTGACCGCGCTGGGCCCCATCGCCGCCACCCGCTGGAAGTCCGTGAGAGGACCCGGGCTCGACGGTCTGGAGCTCCGCGCCGAGCGGTGGACGGTGCGCGGGCTGGACTTCCTGGAGCTGTCGGTCAAGTGCGACCTCGACGAGGCGCCGCAGCGCCAGCGCGACGTGGAGTCCGCGCTCGCGGCGGCCGGCCTGGAGCAGAGCCCCGACCAGGAGACCAAGACCCGCCGCGTGCTCGAAGCGCTGAGTACCTGAGATCCCGGGGCACCTGAGATCCCGGGGCACCTACCCCGTCCGCCACCCATCGCCCCACCGGAAGGAACGCCGATGTCCACCTCGCTGCAGAAGCTTCACTACCACGTCGCCGAGGACCCGCCGCTGGTCGACCCGGCCCAGGCCGCCATCGACGCGGCCGAGGCGCCTGCGGTCACGTTCACCAGCAACGAGGCCGCGGCTCGCTACTACCTCGACCAGCTGCTGCGGGCGGACGGGCGCTCCTCGCTCGAGGCGGTCGCCGAGCCGGACCGGCCCGAGCGGGTGCCCTCGCTCGTCCTGGACCGGGAGCAGGACCTGCGTCCGCTCGGCACCCACCAGGTCCGGCTCTCCCAGACCCATCTCGGCATCCCCGTGTTCGGGGCCGGCGCGGTGGTCGAGCTCACCGGCTCCCGCGACCTGGTCAGCGCGACCGCTGCCCTCGACGAGGTCACCGGCGTCGACCCGGTGGAGTCGATCGGCAGTGCCGAGGCGCTGGACCGCGTCGCGGCGTACACCGGCGTCACCATCCCCTCCGAGGCGGCGGCCGGCGCCAGGCTCACCTTCTTCAAGGACGAGCAGGACGGCAGCTGGCACCTCGCCTGGCAGCTCACCGCGGTGCCCGCCGAGCCGCCGTCGCCGCAGCTGGAGGAGGGGTACGCCGAGGGGCACGGCATGGGCCCGCGCCCGGTGCCCCCGCGCTACGACTACCTCGTCGACGCGCACGACGGCACCATCCTGTTCCACTACAGCCTCGTCCCGACCGCCCTGCCGACCCCCGCCCGGTGCACAGGCATCGACGAGAACGAGACCCAGCAGACCTTCTTCGGCCACCTGACCTCCGAGAGCGGCACCGCCTGCACCATGGACGACCCGCTCCGCGCGGTGCGCACCTTCGACCTGCAGTTCGCCGACATCGACTCCGAGCCGCCGATGCCGGCCTCGCCCGTGGGGGCGGCCACCGCCGACTACGGCACCACCAACCGCGCCGCGGTCTCCGCACACGTCAACGCCGGCCGGGTGCAGGACTTCTACAAGTCGGTGCTCCAGCGCGACGGCATCGACGACCAGGGCATGACGCTGCTGTCCCTGGTCAACGTCACGGCGGCGAGCATGGAGGCGCCGCCCACGCTGCTCAACGCCTTCTGGTGGGACGGGCGGATGTGGTACGGCCAGATCCGCCGGGGGGACCGGCTGGTCAGCCTGTCGAGGTACCTCGACGTGATCGGCCACGAGCTCACCCACGGCGTGGTCGAGACCACCTCCAAGCTGGTGTACCAGACCCAGTCCGGCGCCCTGAACGAGTCGTTCGCGGACACCGCCGGAGTGATCATCAACAACTGGTACACCGCGCCGGACCGCCACGACGTCGCCACGTGGAGCTGGGAGATCGGCCCCGGCCTGCGGCCCGACGGCCGCCCGCTGCGGGACTACTCCAACCCTTCCCGGCTCGGTCACCCCGACCACATGAGCAAGTTCCG
>JBIOYO010000468.1:0-11746 GCA_044870175.1 Nocardioidaceae bacterium
ACCGCGAGCTGGCCGAGGAGACCGGGCTGCGGCTGCCCGAGGACACCCTCGAGCTCTGGTACGCCGGGGTTCGCCGGTCGGGCGAGGTGGAGGGCCGCATCGTCGACTGGCGGATCTGGGCCGGCCGAGTGGAGCTCACCGACGACGACATCGTGCTCGGGGAGGGCCGGCGGATCGTCTTCGTCGACCCGGACCGGCTCGGCGAGCTGGACCTCGCCGAGTCGACCGCCCACTTCGTGCCGCGGTTCCTCGCCTCGGCGGCGTACCGACGGCTGACGGGGATCAGTGCTGGTACGTCCCGACCAGGATCCCCCTGGCGACCGTCTTGAACGCCAGGTTGAACGACACCACGGCCGGCGACGCGTCGGAGCCCACGCCGAGCGTCTCCTCGCCCACCGCGTGGACGACGTAGTAGTACCGGTGCACCTGGTCGCCCGCCGGCGGCGCGGCGCCCATGAACGCCTTCTGCCCGCCGTCGCACCGGCACATGAACGCACCGTCCGGGAGGCCCGCCCCGCCCTCGGCTCCCGCACCGGCGTCGAGCGACGTCACGCTCGCCGGCAGGTCGACGACCACCCAGTGCCAGAATCCCGACGGCGTCGGCGCGTCAGGGTCGAAGCAGGTGACCACGAAGCTCCTGGTCTCCGCCGGGAAGCCCGACCAGCTCAGCTGCGGCGACGTGTTGCCCTTGGCCGCAACCTGGTCGTCCTTCAGCGGCGCGCCGTCGGTGACGTCGGCGCTGGTCACGGTGAACGTCGGCACTGACGGAAGCAGCTCGTAGGGGTCCGGGGCGACCGGGCGGTCGAGGGACATCACACCTCCTGTAGTCAGCGACAGTGACTCTGGTGGGACCCTAGTCCGGCCCGCGGGCAGCGGCCAGGAGGCGGTACGCCGGACGGGAGAATGGCCGCATGCCCACCGACTTCCCGCCGTACCCCTCGGGGCTGCGCCTCGGCGGCCGGCGCGTCCTGGTGGTCGGCGGCGGGCATGTCGCGCAGCGACGGGTGCCCGGCCTGCTCGCCGCCGGGGCGCTGGTCACCCTGGTCGCTCCGGAGGTGACCCCGGCGGTGGAGGGCATGGCGACGGCGCACGAGATCGGGTGGGTACGCCGCGGGTTCGAGCCGGCCGACCTCGACGGCGCGTGGTACGTGATCGCGGCGACGTCGGAGCCGGCGGTCAACGCACAGGTGTCCGCCCTGGCGGAGGAGCGGCGGGTGTTCTGCGTGCGCGCCGACGACGCGACCCAGGCCACCGCGTGGACCCCGGCGACGGGCCGGCACGCCGGGGTGACGGTCGCTGTGCTCGGCAACCGGGAGCCGCGCCGCTCCGCCCGGATCCGCGACGCGGTGCTCGCCGGGCTGCGCGACGGGACGGTCAGCGAGCGCGAGCGCGACCACACCCCGGGCGTGGTGCTGGTCGGCGGGGGGCCCGGTGACCCCGAGCTGGTCACGGTCGCCGCCAGACGGGCGCTGAGCGACGCCGACGTGGTCGTCGCGGACCGGCTGGCGCCTCGGGAGCTGCTGGAGGAGCTGTCACCGGACGTCGAGCTGGTCGACGTGGCCAAGCTGCCGCGGGGGCGGGCCGCGCCGCAGGAGGAGATCAACCGGGTCCTCGTCGACCGGGTCCGCGCGGGCAAGAGGGTGGTGCGGCTCAAGGGCGGCGACGCCTTCGTCTTCGGCCGCGGCTATGAGGAGCTGCTCGCCTGCGCCGAGGCCGGGGTGTCCTGCACCGTCGTACCCGGGCTGTCCAGCGTCACGGCCGTGCCCGCGATGGCCGGGATCCCGGTCACCCACCGGGGGGTCGCGCACGAGTTCACGGTCGTGTCCGGGCACCTGCCACCGGACGACCCCGAGTCGCTGGTGTCGTGGGACGCGCTCGCCGCGCTGCGCGGCACGCTGGTGCTGCTCATGGCGGTGCAGAACCTCGCCGCGATCGCGGCCAGGCTGGTCGCCGGCGGGCGGGCCGGCGGCACCCCCGTTGCGGTCGTCGCCGACGGGACGATGGCCACCGAGCGAACCCTCCTCACCACGCTGGACGGCGTCGCCGACGACCTGGCCGGCTCCGACATCCGCCCGCCCGCCGTCGTCGTCGTCGGCGAGGTGGTGGCGGTCGCGCACCCGCAGCGCTACGCCCACAGCACCGGCGCGTGAGCCGTCGTGGCTGCTCTGGTCGAGGTCTCCGACCCCGCCGACCCGCGGCTGGCCGACTACCGCGACCTGCGCGACGTCCAGCTGCGCCGGCACCTGGAGGCCGCCGAGGGCCTGTTCCTGGCCGAGGGGGAGAAGGTCGTGCGCCGCGCCGTCGAGGCCGGCTACGCCGCCCGCTCCTTCCTCATGGCGCCGCGCTGGCTGGACGGGCTGGCCGACGTGCTGGCCACGGCCCCGGGGGTGCCGTGCTACGTGGTCAGCGAGGACCTGGCCGAGTCGGTGACCGGGTTCCACGTGCACCGTGGCGCCCTGGCGTCGCTGCACCGGCGACTCCTCCCCGCGACGTCGGAGCTGCTCGGCGGGGCGCGCACGCTGCTGGTGCTCGAGGACGTGGTCGACCACACCAATGTCGGCGCGGCCTTCCGCAGCGCCGCAGCCCTGGGGGTGGACGCGGTGCTGTTGTCACCGCGCTGCGCCGACCCACTCTACCGCAGGTCGGTCAAGGTCGCGATGGGTGCCGTGCTCACCCTGCCCTACGCCCGGCTGGAGCGGTGGGCGTCCGCGGTCGAGGAGGTGTCCGCGGCCGGCTTCACCACGGTCGCCCTGACCCCGGCCGGCGACGCCGTCCACCTGGAGCGGGCAGTCGCCGGCGTGGACCGGATGGCGCTGCTGGTCGGCGCCGAGGGACACGGCCTGTCGCGGCGCTGGCTGACCGCCGCCGACGTACGCGCAGTGATCCCGATGGCGCCCGGGGTGGACTCGCTGAACCTGGCCGCCGCGACCGCGGTGGCCTGCTACGTCGCCCGCGGCCGGTAGCTAGCCTGCCGGCCAGCCCGGTGGGAAGTCCGCGGCGGCCGCGTCGGCCTGCTTGAACAGCTTCTTTCGGACCCGCTTGTTCAGCCGGTCGCCGAAGACCGTGCCGTGGCAGTGGTCGGTCTCGTGCTGCAGGCAGCGGGCCAGCACGCCGCGTCCGGAGACCCGGACCACCGCGCCGGTGAGGTCGTGGCCCTCGACCTCGGCGTAGTCCGGCCGGGCGCAGGGGACGAACGCGCCGGGGAGGCTGAGGCAGCCCTCCTCGTCCTCGTCGAGGCGCCGGTCCCGGCCCAGCGGCAGGAACAGCTTAGGGTTGCAGACCACCCCGGCGTGCCGCCGGCCGGTGTCGTCAGGACAGTCGAAGCAGAACACCGACCGGTCGACGCCGATCTGGCAGGCCGCGAGCCCGACCCCGTCGGCGGCGTACATGGTGGCCACCATGTCGGCGACCAGGTCGCGCAGGCCGGCGTCGAACTCGGTCACCGGCTCCTGCGTCCGGTGCATCACCGGCTCGCCCCACCGGGTCACCGCCCGCACGGACCCACCCGCGGGGAGCGGCGGGGTGGGCACGGGGGACGCGGTCCGGTCGTCCACGAGACCCACGGTAGGGCGCCGGCCGGCAGCGGTGGGTCGCCGCCTGTCGGTGCGCTCCGGCATGATCGCGCAGGTGGCCTCCCCGATGACCGCCGCCGCGCTGGTCGGACTCGCACGTGACCTCCCTGGCGTCGTTCTGCGCGAGCGCGGGGACTGGACCTCGGTGACCTACCGCGGCAAGGGCTTCGCCTGGGTCGACCACGCCGACGAGCGGGCGATGGTGAAGTCGACCCACGACGAGAGGGCGGCGATGGTGGCCACCGCACCGGACGCGTACGCCGAGGGCTGGGCGTCAGCGTCGACCGCCTGGGTCTCGGTCACCTTGGCGGCCGCCGACCCCGACGAGGTCGCGGAGATCCTCCTGGACGCCTGGCGGATGACCGCGACCAAGCGGGCGGTGGCGGCGTACGACGCCGGGGCCGGCCGTCGGTAGGGTGACGGCGTGGGAAGCAGCGTCTACGTCGCGTCCATGGAGGGCTTCACCGGGAAGTCCGCCGTCGCTCTGGGGATTCTCGAGCAGCTGTCCAGACGGGTGAAGCGGGTCGGCGTCTTCCGGCCCGTCGTCCGCAACGACCTGGACCAGACCGGTGGCCGTGACTACGTGCTCGACCTGCTGGTGTCCCATGACGTCGTCTCCTTGGCCTACGACGACTGCGTCGGGGTCAGCTACGAGGAGGTGCACGCCGACGCGAGGGCGGCGATGGAGACGATCCTGGAGCGCTACCACAAGGTCGCCGGTCAGTGCGACGCCGTGGTCGTGGTCGGCTCGGACTACACCGACGTCGGGGCGCCGACCGAGTTCGCCTACAACGCCCGCATCGCGGCCAACCTCGGCGCACCCGTGCTCCTGGTCGTCAACGGCGCCGGACGCAAGCCCCAGGAGCTGCTCTCGGTCGTGGACCTCGCCACCACCGAGCTGATGGCGAACCACGCCGAGCTGTTCGCGGTCGTCGTCAACCGGTCGACGGACCCCGACCTCGTCGCCGCCGCCCACGCCGGCGACGCGGGCCCGTCGCCCGGCGTCGCCATGGCAGACGTTCTCGGCGCGGCCCGCACGGTCGCCGGCGACGTCCCGGTGTTCGCCATCCCCGACGAGCCGCTGCTGAGCGCGCCGACGGTCGCCGACCTGATGTCGGCGTGCGAGGGTCAGCTGTTGATGGGCGACGAGGCGCTGCTGGGCCGCGAGGCCAGCGGCATCGTGGTCGCGGCGATGACCCTGCCGCACGTGCTTGACCGGCTGCACGAGAGCGCCCTCGTCGTGACGCCGGGCGACCGCCCCGAGGTGGTGCTCGGGGTGCTCACCGCGCACCTGTCGCAGGGGTTCCCCCAGATCACCGGGATCGTGCTCAACGGCGGCCTGGAGCTCGACGAGAACGTCGAGAGGCTGATCCGTGGCATCGGCTCGACCACCCCGATCATCACCACGCAGCTCGGCACACACGCCACCACCACCGCGCTGACCGGCCAGCGTGGCCGGCTCACCCGCGACGCCCCCCGCAAGGTGGCCACCGCGCTCGCGCTGTTCGCCAACCACGTCGACGGCGTCCGGCTGCTGGACCGGCTGGAGGTGTCGCCCACCTCGGTGGTCACGCCGCTGATGTTCGAGCACCAGCTGCTCGACGAGGCCCGTGCCGCGCGGCGGCACATCGTGCTCCCCGAGGGCACCGAGGACCGGGTCCTGCAGGCAGCAGACATCCTGCTCCGGCGGGGCGTCGCCGACCTCACCATTCTCGGCGACCCGATCGCCGTCAACGCCCGGGCCGCGACCGTCGGCGTCGACATCTCCGCTGCCCGGCTGCTCAGCAGCGAGGACCCGGAGCTGGTCGAGCAGTTCGCGCATCTCTACTACGAGCGGCGCAAACACCGCGGTGTTGACCTCGACGAGGCCCGCAGCACCGTCACCGACGTCTCGTACTTCGGCACGCTCATGGTCGAGCTCGGCCTCGCCGACGGCATGGTGTCCGGTGCCGCCCACACCACCGCGCACACCGTCCGGCCGGCGCTGGAGATCGTCCGGACCAGCCCCGGCGTCTCCGTCGTCTCCTCGGTGTTCTTCATGTGCCTGGAGAACCAGGTGCTCGTCTACGGGGACTGCGCGATCAACCCGGTCCCGACCGCCGAGCAGCTGGCCGACATCGCGATCTCCTCCGCCGGCACCGCGGCCGCGTTCGGCATCGAGCCGAGAGTCGCCATGCTGTCGTACTCCACCGGCGCGTCGGGCTCCGGCAGCGACGTCGACAAGGTGTCGCGGGCCACCGAGCTGGTCCGCAGCCGCGCGCCCGAGCTGCTGGTGGAGGGGCCGATCCAGTACGACGCTGCGATCGACCCGTCCGTGGCGCGCACCAAGCTGCCCGACTCCAAGGTGGCCGGCCGCGCGACCGTCTTCGTCTTCCCCGACCTCAACACCGGCAACAACACCTACAAGGCCGTCCAGCGGTCCTCCGGCGCGGTGGCCATCGGCCCGGTGCTCCAGGGACTGAAGAAGCCGGTGAACGACCTGTCCCGGGGGGCCACGGTCCGTGACATCGTCAACACCGTGGCGATCACCGCGATCCAGGCCGACCAGGCCGCGGCCCGCGCGCAGGCCACGGCGAGGGACCCGGCAGCCGCCGCACCGGCCGGGGTGGGGGCGTGAACGAGTCCCGCCGGGTGCTGGTGCTCAACGCCGGCTCCTCGTCCCTGAAGTACTCCGTCGTCGACGGCCACACCGGTGAGACCGCCGCCGCCGGGATCGTCGAGCGCATCGGCGAGCAGACCGGGCTGCTGCGGCACCGTGGCCCCGACGGCGAGGACCACCGCACCGAGCGACCGGTCGCCGACCACGCCGCGGCGCTCGAGGCGGTGCTCGCCGCCTTCGCCGAGCACGGCCCCGACCTGGGGGAGGCCGGCCTGGCCGCGGTGGGACACCGGGTGGTGCACGGCGGCTCCCGGTTCGCCGAGCCGGTGCTCGTCGACGACGCCGTCCTCGCCGCCGTGAGGGACCTGGTGCCGCTCGCGCCGCTGCACAACCCGGCGAACCTCGAGGCGCTCGAGGTTGCCCGCGACCGGTTCCCCGACCTACCCCAGGTTGCCGTCTTCGACACCGCCTTCCACCAGACCCTGCCACCGCACGCCTTCACCTACGCGGTCCCACGACACTGGCTCGAGGAGCACCGGATCCGCCGGTACGGCTTCCACGGCACCTCCCACGAGTTCGTCTCCCTGGAGGCGGCACGGGTGCTCGGCCGGCAGGTCGAGGACGTCAACGTCATCGTCCTGCACCTCGGCAACGGCGCCTCCGCGACCGCCGTGCGGGGCGGCCGGTCCGTGGACACCTCGATGGGCATCACCCCTCTGGAGGGGCTGGTCATGGGCACCCGCTCAGGTGACGTCGACCCGGCGCTGCACGCGCACCTGCACCGCTCCCTCGGATGGCCGCTGTCGCAGATCGACGCGGCACTGAACCGCGAGTCCGGGCTCAAGGGCCTCTGCGGAGACAACGACTTCCGGGTCATCGAGGAGCGCGTCCGGGCCGGCGACCTCGCCGCCGAGCTCGCAGTTGCGGTGTACTGCTACCGGATCCGCCACTACGTGGGCGCCTACTACGCCGTCCTGGGCCGTGTCGACGCCATCGTCTTCACCGCCGGCGTCGGTGAGCACACCCCCTCCGTGCGCGCCGGCTCCCTCTCCGGCCTGGAGCGGCTCGGCATCGTGATCGACGAGGCCCGCAACCAGGCCGCGACGACGGGCGCCGCCGAGGTCTCCCCCGACGGTGCCGAGGTCGCGGTGCTGGTCATCCCGACCAACGAGGAGTGGCAGATCGCCCGCGAGGCCCTCGACGTCGTGGGCGCCGCCTCCACCCGCTGACCCCCCACCCCTCAACGCCGAGTCGGCGTTTCCTCCTCCGGTATGACCCGCCAGTCGGCATGTCCTCCGCCGGCTGGGTCCGCGAGTCGGCGTGTCCTCCGCCGACTGGGTCCGCGAGTCGGCGTGTCCTCCGCCAGATCTTCAGCCGCCGGCCGGGAGGAAGGGCCGACTCGGCAGCCACCGGCCGGGAGGTCACGCCGGCTCGGCAGGCATCAGCCGGGAGGAAGGGCCGACCCGGCAGCCACCGCCCGGGAGGAAGGGCCGACCCGGCAGCCACCGGCCGGGAGGTCACGCCGACTCGGCAGCCACCGGCCGGGAGGAAGGGCCGGCTCGGCGGCAACCGGCCGGGAGTTGGCGCCGACTCGGCCGCCCCGGGCGATGCAGATGGGACGGCTCGGCGTTTGGGGGGTTGGGAGCGTGGCGTGGATGGAGGAGGCTGGTCAGGTGGTGCGCTTCCTCGGTGGTCGTGAGCCGGCCCAGGACCTGACGTACGCCGACGTGTTCATGGTGCCGCGGCGGTCGTCGGTCGGCTCGCGGTACGACGTAGACCTGGCCACCGTGGACGCCACCCCCACCACGATCCCGGTCGTGGTGGCGAACATGACCGCGATCTCCGGCCGGCGGATGGCCGAGACCGTCGCGCGGCGCGGGGCGATGGCGGTGCTGCCGCAGGACATCCCGATCCCGGTGGTGCAGGACGTGGTCGCCTGGGTGAAGGCGCGGCACCTGGTCTTCGACACGCCCATCGTGCTGGCACCGGACCAGACCGTCGGCGACGCGCTGGCGCTGCTGCCCAAGCGGTCCCACCGGGCCGCGGTCGTGGTGAGCGGCGACCGCCCGGTGGGCATCGTCACCGAGGACGACTGCCGCGGGGTCGACCGGTTCACCCAGGTCCAGCTGGTGATGTCCGGTGACCTGGTCACGCTCCCGGACACGCTCACGCCGCGGGAGGCGTTCGGCCTGCTCGACGGGGCGCACCGGCGGGTCGCCCCGGTCGTGGACGGCGACGGCCGGCTGCAGGGCGTGCTCACCCGCACCGCGGCGCTGCGCGCGGAGACCTACACGCCGGCCACCGACCCCGACGGCCGGCTCGCGGTCGCGGCCGCGATCGGGGTCAACGGCGACGTGGCGACCAAGGCCAAGGAGCTGGTCGCCGCGGGCGTCGACTGCCTCGTCGTGGACACCGCGCACGGCCACCAGGACCGGATGACCGAGGCGCTGCGCGCGGTCCGCGGCACCGATCCGGCGGTGCCCGTGGTCGCCGGCAACGTCGTGTCGGCCGAGGGGGTCCGCGACCTGGTCGACGCCGGCGCCGACATCGTCAAGGTCGGGGTCGGACCCGGAGCGATGTGCACGACGCGGATGATGACCGGCGTCGGCCGGCCGCAGCTGTCCGCGGTGCTGGAGTGCGCTGCCGAGGCGCGGCGGCTGGGCCGGCACGTCTGGGCCGACGGCGGCGTCCGGCACCCCCGCGACGTCGCCCTGGCGCTGGCCGCGGGCGCCTCGCAGGTCATGGTCGGGTCGTGGTTCGCCGCGACCCACGAGTCGCCGGGCGACCTGCACGTGGACGCGGCCGGCAAGCCGTACAAGGAGTCCTTCGGGATGGCGTCGGCGCGGGCGGTGGCCGTTCGCACCAGCGGGGAGGACGCCTTCGAGCGGGCCCGCAAGGCGGTGTACGACGAGGGCATCTCCTCGAGCCGGATGTACCTCGACCCCGAGCGGCCCGGCGTGGAGGACCTGCTCGACGAGATCTGCGCGGGGCTGCGCTCGGCGTGCACGTACGCCGGGGCGAGGACCTTGGAGGAGCTGCACGAGCGGGCGGTCTTCGGGGTGCAGACCGCAGCCGGCTTCCACGAGGGCCGCCCGCTGCCCGGCGGCTGGTGAGGGCGACCGGCCCCTATCCTGACCGATGTGAACGATCAAACCGGCGTCCCGGCGGACAACGAGCTGCGCCGCGACGTCCGGATGGTCACCACGATGCTCGGCCAGACGCTGGTCCGTGCCCACGGGCAGGAGCTGCTGGACCTGGTCGAGGAGGTGCGGGGGCTGGCCAGGAGGAGCGCCCTGTCGGCGCTGCCGCGGGTCGACCTGGTGACCACGACGCGCCTGGTCCGCGCGTTCACCGCCTACTTCCACCTGGCCAACGTCACCGAGCAGGTGCACCGGGGCGGCGCGCTCCTGGCCGCGCGAGCCGACCGGGGCGGCTGGGTCGAGCAGGCGCTCGGGCGGGTCCACGAGGCCGGGGTCCAGCCCGCCGAGGTCGCCGAGCGGCTCCGCGACGTGGCGGTCCGCCCGGTGCTCACCGCGCACCCCACCGAGGTGGCCCGGCGGTCGACGCTGGACACCATGCGCCGGGTCGCGGCGCTGCTCGCCGAGCCCGACGGCCCTCGCCGCCGGCGGCGGCTGACCGAGGCGGTCGAGCTGATGTGGGGCACCGACGAGCTGCGGGTGGACCGCCCCGACCCGCTCGACGAGGCGCGCAACGGCATCTACTACCTCGAAGGGCTGGCGTCGGCCGCCGTACCCGACGTCCTGGAGGAGCTTCGCGACCAGCTCGCGTCCACCGACGTCGCGCTGCCCGCCGACGCCCGGCCGCTGCGGTTCGGCACCTGGATCGGCGGTGATCGCGACGGCAACCCGCATGTCACCCCGGCCACCACCCGCGAGGTGCTGGAGCTCCAGGCGGTGCACGGGATCCGCACGCTGCGCGAGCACGTCGAGCGGCTGCGCCGTGAGCTGTCGGTGAGCGAGCGGCTGAGCACCGTCTCCGACGACGTGCGCCGGCGGATGGCCGAGGCCCTCGCGCGCCTGCCCGAGGTGGCTCCGCGGTTCCGGCGGCTCAACGCCGAGGAGCCCTACCGGCTGTACCTCACCTGCGTCGACGTGCGCCTCGGGCTCACCGAGCGGCGGGTCGCCGACGGCACCCGGCACGTCCCCGGACGGGACTACCGCGACGACACCGAGCTCCTCGACGACCTGCTGGTCCTGCACCGCTCCGTGCTCGAGCACCAAGGAGCCCTGGTGGCCGGCGGCAGCATGGAGCGGCTGGTGCGGACGGTGGCGGCGACCGGCCTGACGCTGGCGACGCTGGACGTCCGCGAGCACGCGGCCAAGCACCACCACGCCGTGGGCCAGCTGCTGGACCGGCTCGACGAGCTCGACGTGCCGTACGCCGACCTCACCCGCGAGCAGCGCGCCGGGGTGCTCAGCCGCGAGCTGGCCGGCCGCCGCCCGCTGTCCACCCACCCGCTCCCGCTCGACGAGGACGGCGCCCGGACCGCGGAGGTGTTCGACACCATCCGCCGCGCGTTGGACGCCCTGGGCCCGCGCACCGTGGAGAGCTACATCGTCTCGATGACCCAGGGCGTCGACGACCTGTTCGCCGCGGTCGTCCTGGCCCGCGAGGCCGGCCTGGTGGACATCGCCGGGGGCATGGCCCGGATCGGCTTCGTGCCGCTCCTGGAGACCGTGGCGGAGCTCGAGCGCGCCGACACCATCCTCCAGGGCCTCTTCACCGACCCCTCCTACCGCCGGCTGCTGGCCGCCCTCGGCGACACCCAGGAGGTCATGCTCGGCTACTCCGACTCCAACAAGGCCGGCGGGATCGCGACGTCGCAGTGGCTGATCCAGCGGGCCCAGCGCCGGGCCCGCGACGTGGCGCGCCGGCACGGGGTCCGGCTGCGGTTCTTCCACGGCCGCGGCGGCTCGGTGGGACGAGGCGGCGGCCCGACGTACGACGCGATCATGGCGCTGCCGTACGGCACCGTCGACGGCGAGGTGAAGATCACCGAGCAGGGCGAGGTGATCAGCGACAAGTACGCGCTGCCGGTGCTGGCCCGGCAGAACCTCGAGCTCATCGTCGCGGCGACCCTGGAGGCGAGCCTGCTGCACCAGCAGGACCGGCGCACCCCCGACCAGGCGAAGCGCTGGGACGCGGTCATGGACGGGCTCTCCACGGCGGCCCACGCCCGCTACCGTGCCCTCGTCGAGCACCCGGACCTGCCGGAGTACTTCCTCGCCTCCACCCCGGTCGACCTGCTCGGCTCGCTGCACATCGGCTCACGCCCCGCGCGCCGCCCCTCCGCCGGGGGTGGCATCGAGAACCTCCGGGCCATCCCGTGGGTGTTCGGCTGGACGCAGTCGCGGCAGATCGTGCCCGGCTGGTACGGCGTCGGGAGCGCGCTCGCCGCGGCCGAGGAGCACCTCGACGACCTGAGGGAGATGTACCAGCGCTGGCCGTTCTTCCGGACCTTCGCCGACAACGTGGCGATGACACTGGTCAAGACCGACCTCGACATCGCCGCGGAGTACGTCGACGCGCTGGTGCCCGAGCGGCTGCGCCACCT
>JBIOYO010000469.1:0-12007 GCA_044870175.1 Nocardioidaceae bacterium
CACGCGAGCCGCGCCCGAGGCGTCGACGGCGATGCTCATCGACGGCACGAACTCCGCCTCGGCGGAGTCGTAGTCCAGGCCCGCCTCCTGCAGCGCGGTCCGGACGGCGACCAGGTCGCCGGCGTCCGAGACCACCTCGAAGGCGTCCCCGAGGTCGTTGACCTCCTCGGCGCCGGCGTCGAGTGTCGCCTCCAAGACGTCGTCCTCGGACACCTCGCGGGAGTCCTGCGACCGGGGGACCACGACGACGCCCTTGCGGCTGAACAGGTACGACACCGAGCCCGGGTCGGCCAGCGAGCCGCCGTTGCGGGTCATCGCGGTGCGCACCTCCATGGCGGCGCGGTTCCTGTTGTCGGTGAGGCACTCGACGAGCAGCGCGATGCCGCCGGGGCCGTAGCCCTCGTAGGTGATGGTCTGGTAGTCGGCGCCGCCGGCCTCGGCGCCCGAGCCGCGCTTGACCGCCCGGTCGATGTTGTCGTTCGGCACCGAGGACTTCTTGGCCTTCTGGATGGCGTCGTACAACGTGGGGTTGCCTGCCGGGTCGCCGCCGCCCATGCGCGCCGCGACCTCGACGTTCTTGATCAGCTTGGCGAAGAGCTTGCCGCGGCGGGCGTCGACGACGGCCTTCTTGTGCTTGGTGGTGGCCCACTTGGAGTGCCCGGACATCGGGTGTCCTCCTCTGTGCTTCTGCAGCGTGTGCGTGTGGAGCGGCCGCCCGCGTCAGCCCAGGGACGCGCGGACGATGCCGGCGAACAGGTCGTGGATCCGGTGGTCCCCGGTGACCTCGGGGTGGAACGACGTGGCGAGCAGGGCGCCCTGCCGGACCGCGACGATCCTACCGGCGGCCGGCCCGGTGGCCACGGTGGCGACCACCTCGACGTCTGCGCCGACCTTCTCCACCCAGGGGGCGCGGATGAAGAGCGCGTGGAACGGTCCGTCCAGCCCGGCGACGGCGACGTCGGCCTCGAAGGAGTCGACCTGCCGACCGAAGGCGTTGCGCCGGACGACGACGTCGAGGCCACCGAGCGTCTCCTGGCCCTCGACGCCGTCCTCGATGCGGTCGGCGAGCAGGATCATGCCCGCGCACGTGCCCAGGACCGGCAGCCCCCCGGCGACGGCGTCCCGGAGCGGCTCGAGCAGGTCGAAGATGCCCGCCAGCTTGACGATGGTGGTCGACTCCCCGCCGGGGAGGACCAGCCCGTCGACCTCGCCCAGCTCACCGGCCCGGCGCACTGGGCGCGCCTCGACCCCGCATCTGGCCAGCATGGCGAGGTGCTCGCGCACGTCGCCCTGCAGCGCCAGAACGCCGACCGTCGGCTGCCTTGTCATCGGTCCATTCTAGGAGCCCGCCTGCTGCGCAGAGCCGGGCTGGTCGAGCCGCTCCAGCAGGCACACCTCCACAGTGTCGCCGGCCTCCTTGCCGATCTGCCTGCGCAGCGCGGCGGCCACGGGGAGCTTGTGCGTGCCGTCGCCGAGCGCCATGAACGACGTCCGGAAGGGCATCCCGTCGACGGTGCCGCGCACCTTGACCAGCCCGCGCGTGCCGAAGTACGCCGCCGAGCCTGGCATGACGACGTACGTCCAGCCGCCCTGGGCGTCGCTCTTCTGCAGCGTTGCGGTGAACCGCTTGTCCATAGGTCCCTCCTGCGTCTCGTCCTGCAGAGGGTGGACTCCGGCACCGGAGCGCCCTCATCGCATACCGGTTGAGCGGCCAGTCAACCGCCGGCGGGGTGCCGGCGCCGCATGACCGCCTTGCGCATCTCCTCGACCCACAGCAGCGAGCTGGCCACCGCCACGGCGGCCAGCCACTGGGTCGCGCTCAGTGCCGACGTGTCGAACAGCTGCTGGAGCCACGAGACGTGCACGACCGCCACCTGGAGCGCCAGCACGGTCACGATGGCCGCCCACAGCCACCGGTTCGTCAAGGTACGGCGCGAGAACACCGACCTCGCGCGGCTGCGGACGCAGAGCAGGTTGACGACCTGGAAGAGGACATAGGTGGTGAAGGCCAGCGTGACGGCGACGGACCCGGGCCCCATGTCCGTCGGGTGGCCGGGCGCTGCGACCAGCACGCCGAGCGTGCCGGCGGCCATGACCGTCGCGGAGAGCAGGATGCGAACCAGCCGCGGCGCGGTCAGGATCGGCTCGCGGACGGGCCGCGGCGGCCGCTCCATGATGTCGGGGTCCGGCTCGTCGAGACCCAGGGCCATCGCCGGGGGTCCGTCCATGATGATGTTGACCCAGAGGATCTGGAGTGCGGTGAACGGCGCTCCGCCGGCGAGCCCGGTGAGGCTCGCGACGAGGAAGATCAGCACGAACCCCCATGCCGTGGCGATCTGGAACCGGACGAACTCGATGATGTTGTCGTAGATCCCCCGGCCGGCGCGCACTGCCGCGACGATGGTGGCGAAGTTGTCGTCGGTCAGGATCATCCGGGCGGCCTCCTTGGAGACGTCCGTGCCGGTGATGCCCATCGCGATGCCGATGTCGGCCTGCTTGAGGGCCGGCGCGTCGTTGACGCCGTCCCCCGTCATCGCGACGACCGAGCCGTCCGCGCGGAGGGCGTCGACCATCCGGATCTTGTGCTCCGGGCTGACCCTGGCCAGCACGCCCAGGCCGGGGGCCCGGCGCGCGAGCTCCTCGGGGCTCATCTGGTCGACGTCGGCACCAAGGACGGCCTCACCCTCGATGCCGAGGTCCGCGGCGATCGCGGAGGCCGTGCCGACGTGGTCGCCGGTGATCATGTGCACGGAGATGCCGGCCGACCTGGCCTGTGCCACCGCCTGCCTCGCCTCGGGCCGCGGCGGGTCGACGATGCCGACGAAGGCCAGGAGGGTCAAGCCGGTCACCCAGGTGTCGAGCTCCTCGGGCTCCATCCGGCCCGCGGCGTCGAGGTCCAGCTGGTCGGCGGCGAGGTGCCGGACTGCGACCGCCATCACGCGCAGTCCCTCCGCCCCGAGGTCGGCGTTCACCCGGCGGAGCCTGTCGAGGGTCTCCTCGTCCAGCTCGGCCGCCCCCTCGGGGGTGGCGAGGTGGCTGCTTCGGCGTACGACGACGTCGGGAGCCCCTTTGACGAAGACCACGGTGCCAGGGCCGGCGTACCCCGGTGGCAGGGGCATGGAGTCGACCCGCCGGTGGAAGGTGGCCATGTACTTGCGGGCCGAGTCGAAAGGCACCTCCGCGGCCCGGGGCCAACGGCGCCGCGCGGCCTCGACGTCGAGGCCGCCCTTCTCCGCCAGCACGACCAGCGCGCCCTCGGTGGGGTCCCCTATGACCTGCTCGCCCCGCACCACCGCGTCGCCGGCGAGCGCCATCGCCACGAGGGCAGGCGACAGGTCGGGCCCGGGCGCTGCGCCGTCGGCACGGATCTGCCCGTCGGTCCGGTAGCCCTCGCCGGTCACCTGGAAGCTCCGGCCGAGCGTGAAGAGCCGGCGAGCGGTCATCTGGTTCAGGGTCAGGGTGCCGGTCTTGTCGGTGGCGATGTGGGAGGTGGAGCCGAGCGTCTCCACCGAGGCGAGGCTCTTCAGGATCGCGCCGTGCTTGGCGAGCCGGTTCGCACCCATCGCGAGGGTGAAGGCCACCACCGCGGTCAGCCCCTCCGGGATGGTCGCGACAGCCAGCGACACGCCGGTGAGCAGGACGTGGTCGGCCGGCTGGCCACGGAGCAGCCCGAGGACGACGACGAGCGCCACCACCGCTCCGGCCACCACGCTCAGCATGCGCGCGAGCTGGCCGATCCGCCGTTGCAGCGGGGTCTCGGCCTGGCCGGCCGACTGCAGCATCCCGGCCAAACGGCCGATCTCGGTGCCCATGCCCGTTGCGGTCACCACGGCTTCCCCGCGCCCACGGGTGATCTCGGTCGTCATGAAGACCAAGTCCGTCCGGTCCCCCAGAGCCGCGTCGGGATCCTCGGGTGCGGCGAGGTCCTTTGCCGCCGGGGTGGACTCGCCGGTGAGCGCGGACTCCTCGACCTCCAGCCCGGTCTCCGCAAGGAGCCTGCCGTCGGCCGGGACCACGTCGCCGGACTCGATCAGCAGCACGTCTCCCGGGACCAGGGTCGCGGCGTCGACCTGCTGGACGCGGCCGTCCCGGCGTACCCGAGCCTGGGTCACAGTGAGCTGTCGAAGCGCCTGCAGGGACGCCTCCGCCCGTCGCTCCTGGAGCAGGTTGAGGACCGCGTTGGCCATGACGACGACCAGGATCGCGATGGGGGTCTCGAGCTCCCCGGAGACCAGCGCCGACACGACCGCCGCCACGATGAGCACCACGGTCATCGGTTCGAGAAGCAGGTCGCCGATGCGGCGCCAGAGCGGACGCGCCTGCTCCTCCCGAAGCGCGTTGGGGCCGTGCTCGGCCAGGCGGTGGCTGGCCTCCTCGTCGCCGAGACCGCTGGCGGGATCGACCCGGAGCCGGTCCGTGACCTCCTCGACGTCCATCGCATGCCAGCGCGGCTGGTCGTCGTCGTGCAGGTCGGGAGCCACGGGGTGGGTCATCAGCGCCCCTCCAAGAGGCGGCGCTGCCAGCGTGCCACGACCTCGATCCGGCCCTCGTCGAAGTGCGCCGCCAGGCCGTGGTCGGCGAGCACCGTGAGGACCTCCTCGAGGAGGGCGTCGCCGGGTGCGGCGTTGGCGGTGTCGGGGTGCCAGAGGTTCACCTCCAGCATCGGCTCGTCGACCGCGTGCCAGACGTCGGGCATCGTGAACCAGGCCACACCGCGCGGCGAGGAGCCGGGCCTTCCCAGGGCCGCCTTGGCCGCCCAGTGGTCGCCGCAGCCTTGCAGCACCAGGACGCCGCGGCTGGACAGCTCGGCGAACGCCGCCTGCAGCCGGTCGTGGTCAGTGGTCGTGGGCCAGGTCTCCTGCTCGCGGCGCAGCTCGTCGCGGTGACGGCCGACCAGCTCCTCGGCGAGGGCCTCCGGGGCCGGCTCCCCGGGCAGCTCGTCCCGGACCGCTGTGCAGGCCTCGGCCTGCATGGCCTCGGGGTCGAGGAGGCCGCCCCGGACCAGGGTGCGGACGAACCCGTCGACCCGCTCGCGCCGCTGGTCGGCGTCGCGCCGCCTGGGTCTCACCAGCCGCGTTCGGCCAACCGGTGCGGGGCGGGGATCTCGTCGACGTTGATGCCGACCATGGCCTCCCCGAGCCCGCGCGACACCTTCGCGACCACGTCCGGGTCGTCGTAGAACGTGGTGGCCTTGACGATCGCCTCGGCGCGCTGGGCGGGGTTGCCGGACTTGAAGATCCCGGACCCGACGAACACCCCCTCCGCGCCCAGCTGCATCATCATCGCCGCGTCGGCCGGGGTGGCGATGCCGCCGGCGGTGAACAGCACGACCGGCAGCTTGCCCTGGTCGGCCACCTCGCGGACCAGCGGGTACGGCGCCTGCAGCTCCTTGGCGGCGACGTACAGCTCGTCGGCCTCCATGCCCTGGAGGCGGCGCAGCTCGGCGCGGATGGCGCGCATGTGGGTCACGGCGTTGGACACGTCGCCCGTGCCGGCCTCGCCCTTGGAGCGGATCATCGCCGCGCCCTCGGTGATCCGCCGCAGCGCCTCGCCGAGGTTGGTCGCACCGCACACGAACGGCACCGTGAAGGTCCACTTGTCGATGTGGTTGGCATAGTCGGCGGGGGTGAGCACCTCGGACTCGTCGACGTAGTCCACGCCCAGGCTCTGCAGGACCTGCGCCTCCGCGAAGTGGCCGATGCGTGCCTTGGCCATGACCGGGACCGAGACCGCCGCGATGATCTTCTCGATCATGTCCGGGTCGCTCATCCGGGAGACCCCGCCTTGGGCGCGGATGTCGGCCGGCACGCGCTCGAGCGCCATGACCGCGACGGCGCCGGCGTCCTCGGCGATCTTGGCCTGCTCGGCGGTGACCACGTCCATGATCACGCCGCCCTTGAGCATCTCGGCCATGCCGCGCTTCACCCCGTCCGTGCCTCTCAAGGTTGCGGTGCCGGGGGTGGCTGGGGCGCCCGGGCTGCCGGGGGTGATGGTGGCGTGCTGCTGGTCGGTCACGGTGCTGCCTTCTGCTCACGGGGGTACGTCGGGGGTTCCCCACCAGCCTACGTGCCGCCGGCCGCCCGGGTCGCGAAGCGGCTACCGCGGCACCAGCGGCAGCGCGCTGGGCGGCTGGTCGTCCAGGTCCACCACCTCGGGCTGCCGGGCGCGGCCGGCCAGGCGCAGCCAGCGTACCCGCCGCGTGCGGCGCAGCCGGCGGCCGGCCGTGACCAGGTCGTCGTGGATGCTCCGCGCGATGGCGACCTGGTGGGCGTCGCGGGCCAGCGCGTCGACCAGCTCGCCGACGCCCGGCTGCTCCCGGCCGAGACGCACCTCGTCGGCGTCGGCGAACACCGCGCGGAGCGTCTGCGACAGCTCGGACTCCGCGGCCAGCTGCTCGCCGGGCGGCGCCTCGCGCGCGGCGTGGGCGGCGTCGAGCAGCAGCAGCGCCCTGGCGGGGTCGAGCCAGCCGCTGGCAGCCAGCTCCAGGACCACAGCCGACCGGCGGGCGAGAGCGGTGTCCAGGGCGGCGCGGGACAGGTCGATGCGGTGGTGCATGCGGTCCAGCCGGGACGCGGTCCACCACAGCCAGGCGCCGACGGCCAGCACGACCAGCAGGGCGAGGTCGAGCGGCCAGGTGCCGGTGGCGCTCACCGGTCCGCCGTCCAGCGGTGCTCGCGCCGCCGGTGTGCCAGCGGCCGGGGCTCCGCGGCCAGCACCGCCCCGTACACCTGCTCCACGCGCGCCGACACAGCCGGCCAGTCGTAGGCCCGCGCGGCCTCGCGGCCGCGTGCCTGGAAGGTCGCGCGGGCGTCCTCGTCGGCGAGCAGCGCCGCCACGGCCGCGGCCAGCGCGCCGGGGTCACCGTTCGGCACCACGCGCCCGCAGCGACCGTCGCGCAGCACCGCACGGAAGGCGGGCAGGTCACTGGCCACCACCGACGTGCCAGCGGCCATCGCCTCGACCAGGACGATCCCGAAGCTCTCGCCGTAGGTGTTGGGCGCGACCAGGACGTCGGCCGTGGCCAGCGCCTCCGCTTTGGCCGTGTCGTCCACACCGCCGAGGAAGGTGACCCGCTCCACGACGTCGGCGGGCAGCCCCTCCACGGCGGCGGCGGAGTCGCCGGTGCCCACCACGAGCACGCGTACGCCGGGGCAGGCGCCGACGAGGTCCGGCAGGGCCGCGGCGAGCACGCCGAAACCCTTGCGCGGCTCGTCCAGGCGGCCGACGAAGCCCACCGTCCCCGACCCCCTCCACTCGGGGCGGCCGGGCGCCCGCGCGAACCGGTCCACCCACACGCCGTTGGGGATCACGACCGGGTCCCCGCCGTACAGCTCCACGAGCGTGTCCCGGGCGGCCGACGACACCGCGATCCGCGCGTTGAGCTTCTCCATCACCGGCCGGACCAGCGCCACACCCGCCGCGAGCGCGCGGGTGCGGACGCGGGAGGTGTGGAAGGTGCCGACCATCGGCACGTCGGCGGCCGCCACGGCCAGGAGGGAGAGGCTCGGCGCCGCGGGCTCGTGGACGTGCACGATGTCGAAGCCCGTCCGGAGCCAGCGCCGGACCCGGGTGCCGACGAGCGGCCCGAGGGCGAGCCTCGCGACGGAGCCGTTGGCCGGCACCGGCACCGCCGAGCCGACCGTCACCACGCCCTCGGGGAGGTCGCCGTCGGCGTCGCCCGGGGCGAGCACCGACACGTCGTAGCCGTGCAGGCGCAGCGCCTCCGCCAGGTCGCGGACGTGGTTCTGGACTCCCCCGGGGACGTCGAAGGAGTAGGGGCACACCAGCCCCACGCGGCAGGTCATCGCACCTCCACGAAGACCGGCTGCATCATGTGCCAGTCCTGCGGCGCGGCGGCGATGCCCCGCCCGAGTACGTCGGCGACGCCCTGGGTGGCCTCCTCGAGCCCGGCCCGCCCCGTGCCGACCGGGACGGGGTCGTGCAGGGTCAGCGTCAGGTCCTCCCCCGCGTAGGCCAGCGTGAGCGGCACCAGCGGCGCGCCGGTCATCCGGGCCAGCAGCGCCGGGCCGCCGGGCATCCGGGCGCGGTGGCCGCACAGGTCGACCTCGATGCCGTGGCCGGTCAGGTCGCGGTCGCCCAGCAGGCACACGAGCCCGCCGGACCGGAGGCGCTCGGCGAGCCGGGTCAAGGGGTTGGCGTCCCCGGAGAGCGGCAGGATGGTCATTCCGAGCCCGGAGCGGTAGGCGACGAACTCGTCGTACAGCCGCTCCGGCCGGAGCCGCTCGGCGACGGTCGTGACCGGCGCGCCGGTCACGGACGCCCACGCCCCGGCCCAGTCCCAGTTCGCCATGTGCGGCAGCACCACCACAACCCCGCTACCCGCCGCCAGGGGGGCGCGGAAGTGCTGCTCACCGGTGGCGTGGGTGCCGGCCACCAGCCGTGCGGCCGGCCAGGCCGGGAGCCGGAAGACCTCCCGCCAGTACCGCAGGTACGACCGCACGCCGGCCCGCACCAGCGCCTCCCCCGCCCCCCCGGTGACCAGGTCCAGGTTGCGGCGCAGCTGGCGCACGCCCCGGCCGTTACGCCGGTAGACGTGCTCGGCGAGCTGGTCGAACGTCGCCCGCGCCTGCCACTCCGGCAGCCACCGCGCCGCCCGCCAGCCGGCCAGGTAGCCGGCCGCCTGCGCGTGCTCGGCCAGGGAGTGCGCCATCCCAGCTACCGGGCCGCGGCGTTGGCCTGGGCGCGCACCGTGAGGATCCGCTGGACGACGGTCACGGTGCTCGCGACCGCCAGGACGGCCAGCGTCACCGGGATCAGCCACATCACCTCGTCGGGGACGCCGGCGATCCGCAGCAGGTCGGCCAGGCCGGTCGCGACCAGGATCGCCACCAGGCGGTCCGACCGCTCGGCGATGCCGACCTTGGCCTGCATGCCGAGCGACTCCGCGCGGGCCCGGGCGTAGGAGGTGACCGAGCCCATCACCAGGCAGTACAGCGCCAGGCCCGCCCACCGGTCGTCGTCCCCGGGCCCCACGTAGTACGCCGCCAGCCCCGCGAACACCGCGGCGTCGCCGAGCCGGTCCAAGGTGGAGTCCAGGAACGCCCCGAACGCGCTGGTCCGGCCTGACTTGCGTGCCATCGCCCCGTCGACCAAGTCGGAGAAGACGAACGCGGTGATCACCAGGACGCCGGCCAGCAGCAGCCCCTGGGGGAAGAACACCAGCGCTCCGGCCACGACGCCGACCGTGCCGACGACAGTGACCACGTCGGGGCTCACGCCCATCCGCAGCAGCAGGTCCACGACGGGCGTGAACACCGCCGTCCAGAAGGCGCGGAAGCGATCGAGCATGGCGGGACGAGGCTAGCGTGTGGCAACGTCGAGGTGACCGTTCCGGTCTCGGCCCTTGTCACCTGCTCCGCGGTGCGGTCACCCAGGTGGCTGGTTCCCCAGGCCTCTCCTTGAGGCGCGGAAGCGTTCGAGCATGGCGGGAGCAGGCTAGCCGCTCACCAGGGCGTCCCAGGCCGACGCCAGCAGCTCCCGGGTCTCCGACAGCAGCTGCGGCATCGTCTTGGTGCGGCCGACGATCGGCATGAAGTTCTGGTCCCCGGACCACCGCGGCACGACGTGCTGGTGCAGGTGCGCGGCGATGCCGGCGCCGGCGATGTTCCCTTGGTTCATCCCGAGGTTGAACCCGTGCGCGCCGCTGACCGACCGCACGACGCGCATCGCCTGCTGGGTCATGGCGGCCAGCTCGGCGGTCTCGTCTGGGGAGACGTCGGCGTAGTCGGCCACGTGCCGGTAGGGGCACAGCAGCAGGTGTCCTGGGCTGTACGGGTAGAGGTTGAGCACCGCGTAGCCGAGCTCGCCGCGGTGCACCACCAGGGCCTCCGCGTCCGGGAGGGTCGGGATCCGGCAGAACGGGCACTCCTGCGACGTCTTGTCCGCGGGCTTGTCCTGGCCACGGATGTAGGCCATCCGGTGCGGTGTCCAGAGCCGGTCCAGGCCGTCGGGCTCTCCCACCCCGTCCTGGTGCAGCTCGGCTCCCGGGTGCGCCGTCATACCTGCACGCGGTCGGTCACCGCGGTGGCCACGCGCGCGACCGCCTCGTCCACCGGTACGCCGTTGTCCTGGTGGCCGTCGCGGAAGCGGAAGGAGACCGCGCCCGCCTCGACGTCGGCGTCACCCGCGATGACCATGAACGGCACCTTCTGCAGCTGGGCGTTGCGGATCTTCTTCTGCATGCGGTCGTCGGAGTCGTCGACCTCGACCCGCAGGCCCGCCTCACGCATCCGCCCGGCGACCTCCTCCAGGTAGCCGACGTGCCGCTCGGCGACCGGGATGCCGACGACCTGCACCGGCGCGAGCCAGGGTGGGAAGGCGCCGGCGTAGTGCTCGACGAGGACGCCGAGGAACCGCTCGATGGAGCCGAACTTCGCGGAGTGGATCATCACCGGCTGCTGGCGCGACCCGTCCGCGGCGACGTACTCCAGGTCGAACCCGGCGGGCTGGTTGAAGTCGTACTGGACGGTCGACATCTGCCAGGTGCGGCCGATCGCGTCGTGCGCCTGCACCGAGATCTTCGGGCCGTAGAAGGCGGCACCACCGGGGTCCGCGACCAGCTCCAGTCCGGTGCTCGACGCCACCTGCTCCAGCACCGCGGTGGCGGTGGACCACTGCTCGTCGGTGCCGATGAACTTGTCGGAGTCGTCACGGGTGGACAGCTCCAGGTAGTAGTCGTCGATGCCGAAGTCCTGGAGCAGGCTGAGCACGAAGCGCAGCAGGTGGGCGACCTCGTCCGGCGCCTGCTCGGGGGTGCAGTAGCTGTGGGAGTCGTCCATCGTCAAGGCGCGCACCCTGGTGAGCCCGTGCACCACGCCCGACTTCTCGAAGCGGTAGACCGACCCGAACTCGAACAGCCGTAGCGGCAGCTCGCGGTAGGACCGCTGCCGGGACCGGTAGATCAGGTTGTGCATCGGGCAGTTCATGGCCTTGAGGTAGTACTTCGCGTGCTCCAGCTCCATGGGCGGGAACATGGTGTCGGCGTAGTACGGCAGGTGCCCGGAGGTGTGGAAGAGCCCCTCCTTGCTGATGTGCGGGGTGCCGACGTAGGAGAACCCCTCCTCCAGGTGCCGGCGGCGGACGTAGTCCTCCATCTCCCGCTTGACCACCCCGCCCTTGGGGTGGAAGACGACCATGCCGGAGCCGAGCTCGTCGGGGAAGCTGAACAGGTCCAGCTCGCGGCCCAGCCGGCGGTGGTCGCGGCGCTCGGCCTCCTCCAGGCGGTGCAGGTGCTCGGCGAGCGCTTCCTTGGACTCCCAGGCGGTGCCGTAGATGCGCTGCAGCTGCTTGTTGTGCTCGTCGCCGCGCCAGTACGCCGCTGCGGACCGCATCAGCTTGAAGGCGGGGATGCGCTTGGTCGTCGGCAGGTGCGGGCCGCGGCAGAGGTCCTTCCAGGCCAGCTCGCCGTCGCGACGCAGGTTGTCGTAGATGGTCAGCTCGCCGGCGCCAACCTCCACGCCGGCGCCCTCGGCGGCCGCATCGGCGCTGCCTCCCTTGAGGCCGATCAGCTCCAGCTTGTACGGCTCGCCGGCGAGCTCGGCACGGGCGTCGTCGTCGGAGACCGGCCGGCGCCGGAACCGCTGCCCCTCCTTGACGATCCGGCGCATCCGCGACTCGATGCGGTCCAGGTCGTCGGGGTGGAACGGCGACGGGACGTCGAAGTCGTAGTAGAAGCCGTCGGCGATCGGGGGGCCGATGCCGAGCTTGGCCTCGGGGAACAGCTCCTGCACCGCCTGGGCCATCACGTGTGCCGTGGAGTGCCGCAGGATGTCGCGACCGTCCTTGCTGTCGATCGGCACGGCCTCCACCTCGTCGCTGTCGGCGAGCTCGTAGGCGAGATCCCTCAGCTCCCCGCCGACCCGCGCCGCAACCACGTCGGGCCGGTCGGCGTACAGCTCCCATGCCTTGGTGCCGGTGGTGACCGCGCGCTCGGCAGCACTGCCTTCGTCGAGGACGGTCACCTTGAGCTCGGACACGGAGGATCCCT
>JBIOYO010000470.1:0-2209 GCA_044870175.1 Nocardioidaceae bacterium
TGGCTAGAGTCGCGGCATGACGACGTGGGAGTACGTGACGGTCCCCGTGCTGGTGCACGCGACGAAGCAGATCCTGGACACCTGGGGCGAGGACGGCTGGGAGCTGGTGCAGGTGGTGCCCGGGATGAGCCCGGAGAACCTGGTCGCCTACCTAAAGCGCCCCAAGCCGTGACTCCCGAGGAGCGGCTGGCCGGGATGGGGCTGGAGGTCCCACCGGTCGCGGCTCCCGTGGCGGCGTACGTCCCCGCGGTGCGCACCGGGACCCTGGTGTTCACCTCCGGGCAGCTGCCGCTGCGCGACGGCGAGCTCATCGCCACGGGCAAGGTCGGCGGCGAGGTGAGCGCCGAGCTGGCCACCGAGTGCGCCCGGCAGTGCGCTCTCAACGCGGTCGCCGCGGTGCGCGCGCAGGTCGGTGAGCTGTCCGCGGTCGTGCGGGTGGTGAAGGTGGTCGCGTTCGTCGCGTCCACGCCGGAGTTCACCGGTCAGCCGGGGGTCGCGAACGGCGCCTCGGAGCTGCTCGGTGCCGCCTTCGGCGACGCCGGACGGCACGCCCGCAGCGCGGTCGGCGTCTCGGCGCTGCCGCTGGACGCCCCGGTGGAGGTGGAGCTGACCGTGGAGGTCTCGTGAGACCTCTGCGCCTCCCACCGGAGCTCACCGACAAGGCCCGCAGGGTGCTCGACGGCTCGCTGGCCGTAGCGGCGCCGCGCGACGCCAGCACCGTCGTGCTGCTGCGTGAGGGCGACGGTACGCCGGGGAGCCTCGAGGTCTACCTGCTCCGCCGCACGGTGGACATGGCCTTCGCCGCGGGCTTCTGCGTCTTCCCGGGCGGCGGGGTCGACCCGCGTGACTACGACGCCGAGGTCGGCTGGGCCGGGCCGTCCGTGGCGGACTGGGCGGAGCTGTTGCGCACCGACGAGGAGCACGCGCGGGCACTGGTGTGCGCGGCGGTGCGCGAGACGTTCGAGGAGTCCGGCGTGCTGCTGGCTGGGGAGACCTTCGAGACCGTCGTCGCGGACACAACCGGCGAGGACTGGGAGGAGGACCGGCTCCGGCTGGAGGCACGCGAGCTGCCGTTCACCCGGTTCCTCGCCGACCGCGGCCTGGTGCTGCGCACCGACCTGCTCCGGCTGTGGGGCACGTGGGTGACGCCGGTCATCGAGCCGAAGCGGTACGACACCAGGTTCTTCGTCGCCGCACTGCCGGAGGGGCAGGCCACCCGCGACGTGTCGAGTGAGTCCGACCAGGTGCACTGGCTGAGCGTGGCGGAGGCGGCGGCCGCGGTGACGCAGGGACGGCTGCAGATGCTGCCCCCGACGTACGCCACCTGCCTGGAGCTGGCCGGGCTCGGCACCACCGGCGAGGTCGCGAGGGCCGCGGAGACTCGCGACCTGACCCCCGTCCAGCCGGAGGTCGCGCTCGACGACGAGGGCCCCTACCTGGCGCTGCCGGACCGCCTCCGGGCACTCCGCGAGCCGGGGTGAGGTCGGACCCGTGACGGAGTGGACGGGTGGGTCCTTCGGGCAGCGCGGGGTCTGCGTGCTGGCGCCGAACCGCGGCCCGATGACCCTCGACGGCACGAACACCTGGGTCCTGCGCGAGCCCGGCGCCTCCCGCTCCGTCGTCGTGGACCCAGGACCACTCGACCGGGGCCACCTCGACGCACTGGTAGACGTGGCCGGATCGGTCGAGGTGGTGCTGCTGACCCACGGACACGAGGACCACGCCGAGGCCGCGAGAACCTTCGCCGACCGCGTCGGCTGCCGCGTCCGCGCGCTGGACCCCCAGCACCGGCTCGGCGACGAGGGCCTGCACGACGGCGACGTGGTGGCGGTCGGCGGCCTGGAGGTCCACGTCGTCGGGACACCCGGGCACACGGCGGACTCGCTGTCCTTCGTGCTGCCGCAGGAGCGGGCCGTCCTGACCGGCGACACGGTGCTCGGACGCGGCACGACGGTGGTGATGCACCCGGACGGCAAGCTGGGCGCCTACCTGGAGTCGCTCCAGCGGCTGCGCGACCTCGCCGGCTCCGCCGCGGTCACCCGCGTGTGGCCGGGCCACGGACCCGTCATCGACGACGCCCTCACCGCCCTGGACTACTACTTGTCACACCGACGCGAGCGGCTGGAACAGGTGCGGGAGGCCCTGCGCGTCCTGGGCCCTGGAGCCACGCCCCGGCAGGTCGTCGAGCACGTGTACGCCGACGTCGACC
>JBIOYO010000471.1:0-2002 GCA_044870175.1 Nocardioidaceae bacterium
GCAACGGATGCAGGCATGTTCGTGCTGGCAGCCGGATCCTGGCCATCCTCCGGCTGGGCTGACCGGCCAGGCCGAGGCTCGCAACGCTGTGGTCGTCGTCGACCACGAGGATCCGCGCCACCCGTCCACGCTAGGTGACTGGTGTTGAACGGGTGATCTGAGGTCTCGATGTCGCTCCTGGGGAGGGCGGGTGCGGGATCAGATGGTTCCGCTCGCGGGGGGCCGGGATCGTAGGAGAGCGTCGCGAACGTCAAGCGCCCGGTTCTCGTCGGTTCTGCTCCTGTGGTCGCCCACCAACCGCGTTGAGGTTGGGCCCCGTTGTCCTCAGTTGGGGGCCACGACCCAGTACTGGCCCGGTTGGCCGGTGACTCCGAGCACGCCCAGTCGCGCCACGTTGACCGCGGCGGCGAGCAGGGCGAAGTCGGCGGCGACCTTGGGGCGGCCGCGGACCCGGGCGCGGCGTCCGCCGTGGCGGCGGCGCATCAGGTGGCCGATCTTGCGTTCCACCTTGGGACGGGTGGCCCGGTACTCGGCCTGCCAGGCCGGGTCCTGCTGCCGGGCCCTGGCCCGGGCCAGCTGCTCCTCGTGCCGGCCGATGGTGATGGTGCGCCCGTCCCGCGAGCTGGTGCACTGGGCGGCCAGCGGGCAGTCGGCGCAGGCCGCGCCGAACGCCGCGGTCCCGCCACCGTCCTTGGCCGGCCGGATCGGCACCCTCACCTCGCCCGGGCAGGTCACCGTGCCCTCCTCCAGGTCGATGTCGAACCGGTCCTTGGGGAACCGGCCACCCGGCGCGGTCGGCGGCTGCACCTTGGTGTGGATGTCCGCATCGGCCTGTTCCAGGTCATCGAGCAACTCGCCGGCGCCGTAGGCGGCATCGCCGTAGACGTCAAGCCGCCCGCTCTCCCCACCCTCCTCCTCGGGCACCTCCGCGGCGGTCTCGGTCTGCCCGGCGTCCTGGGCACCGCCAGCGGTATCACCATTCGCGGCGTCATCGTCATCGTCATCGTCATCGTCATCGTCATCGTCGGTGGTGGTGGGCAGGTCCTGGGCGAGCAGATCGGCGGCGGCCTCGGCGTCGCCGGTGTTGCCCGGCGTCGCGGTGGTGGCGGTGATGATCTCGCTGTCGGGGTCGACCGCGAGGTGGCCCTTGTAGCCGTCGAAGCCGCGCGCGGAGGTCTTGTGCCCGTGCCGGGCCTGCGGGTCCACCGTGGAGATCACCCGGTCCCTGGCCACCCGGCGGGCGATCCGGAACACCCCATCGGCGTCCTCGTCGAGGTCCTGGCCGACCACGGTGGCCAGCAGCACCGCCGCCCGCGCCACCGCCGGGGCCAGCTCGCCTCCGTCCAGCGCGGTCAGCAGCGCCCGCGCATCCCGGGCCAGGGCGTCCACCAGCGCCTCCCGGGCCGTCACGTCGTCCCACTCACAGGCCGGCTTCCCCGCACTGGCGTAGTCGTCCTCGCGGTGCAACAGCCCCCGCAACTCGGCCTCCAGGTCCGCAGGGGCGACCCTCAACAGCCCCCGGATCGCCGAGCGGACCAGCGTGACGGTGTCCATCGTGGCCACCGCGTCATACAACGGCGTGGAGTCCAGCACCCGCCTGCGGCCCACCAGCCCCGCCGCCTTCGCCGCCACCAGGGTGGCCTCGAAGATCCGGTTCGGCCGCTCCGAGGCGGCCAGCCGGGCCCGCATGTCCACCAGCACGGTGTGCACGAACCCCGGATAGTCGAACGCCAGCCCACCCGCGGCGTACTTCCACCGCGCGTCGAACGCGAACCGGTCCACCGCCTCCCGATCCGACAGCCCCTCGATCCGCTGCAGCACCATCGTCACCGCCACGATCATCGGCGGCACCGAGCGGCGACCCACATCGGTGAACAAATCGGCGAACATCTCATCGGGGAACAGGTTGAAGCACTCCCGGTGCAGCACCCCGTAGATCGAGTCCGTCGCCACCCGGTCCCCGCAGAAGCTCGCCGTGGACCGCAGCAAATCCCCCTGCGTA
>JBIOYO010000472.1:0-2864 GCA_044870175.1 Nocardioidaceae bacterium
CCAGCTCGTCGAGCGGGACCTCCCGCTCGACCTCGACGTCCACCACGACCAGCGGCGCCCCGTCGTCACGGACCTCGAACCCCCGCTCGGCGGCCTGCCGGAACGGCACCGCCAGCAGCCGGTCGAACCGCCGCCCCGGCGCGGGCGGCCCACTCTCCACCGGCACGTCGAGGAGCGACTCCACCTCGCTCCGCCGGCCGGCGAGCAGGGTCACCGTGGGCGACTCCCGCACCCTGACCACCGCCCACGCCTCGTGCCGGGTCAGCTCCTCCAGAGCGTCCTGGAGCGAGGCCGGCGCGTCGGGCATGGGGGAACGCTACCTGGCCGTTGAGATCGACTGCCTCCATGATTCAGCCGCCCACCGCTGGTTGAGCCGGTCGAGCGGCCTGCCGCGGTTCCCTCGTCGAAACCATCCGGAGCCCTAGCAGGGTCCCAGCCCAGGGTCACGAGGTCTCGACACGGTCTCGGCTAGCGCCTCGACCGGCTCAACCACCGAAGTGGGACCTGGATCAACCATCTCTTCAGCCGGCGGCGGTCGAGACCGTCACCAGCCGCTGCGTGGCGCGGGTGAGCGCGACGTAGACGGTGGCCCGGCCGGTGGTCGACTCGGCCTCGATCTCGGCGGGCTCGACCACCACGATCCCGTCGAACTCCAGCCCCTTGGTGTCGATGCCGGTGAGCACGACGATGCGGGCGTCGTCGCCGGCGTGATCGGCGGCGTGCTCGGGCCATGACCGCAGCCAGCCTTCGGCCTCGGCGCGGCGAGCGGCCGGCACGACGATGCCGACGGTGCCCGGCAGGTCGCCGGCGAGGTCGGTGACCACCGCGTGCACGCCGCCCTCCAGGTCGGCGACAACACGGTGGTCCGGCTCGACGCCGGTCGCGCGGACGGCCCGGGGCAGGTCGGCGTCCAGGCCGACGCGGGCGGCGTACGACGCGGCGTAGGAGTAGATCTCCTTGCTGTTGCGGTAGTTCGTGCCGAGGTGGAACCGGTGCCGCGGCTTGTCGCGGAGCGCGGTCTCGCGCGCGGCGTCGGCGTCGGCCCGCTCCGGCCAGGACGACTGCGCCGGGTCGCCGACCACCGTCCACGTCGCCCCGCGGCCGCGCCGGCCGACCATCCGCCACTGCATCGGAGAGAGGTCCTGGGCCTCGTCGACCAGCACGTGGGCGTAGCCGTCGTCCTCGACCCGTCCGGCCGTGCGGACGACGGACGGTCCCGCGGTCATGCGATCGGCGACCGTGGAGAGCTCCGGCATCTCCTCGGAGACCAGCTCGGCCAGCGGGTCCGGCTCCGCCTCGGGCCCGCGCTCCGGTGGGTCGCCGAGCAGGGAGCGCAGCTCGTCGGCCAGCGCGACGTCCTCCACCGAGGGGTCCCCCCAGGACTCCTCCCACGACCGGCTCAGCACGGCGTGGTCGCCGGGCTCGAGCACCCCCTCGCCGACCCGGGCCAGCAGGGCCGGGTCACGCAGCCAGCCCAGCACCTCGACGGCGTCGAGGACCGGCCACCAGGCGCGTGCGAAGGCGACGAACCGGTCGTCGCCGAGCATCGCGTCGTCGAACGCGCCGCGCCCGCGGTCCAGCGCCCGGTCGCCGCGCGCCTGCCGCCACAGGGCGTCCAGCAGCGCCTGTGCCACCCGGGTGACCTGGCGGTTGCGACGGCCCTGCGCGAGCAGCTGCCGGCGCACCCGGGCCAGGTCGGCGGGCCCGAGCCTGAGCGTGTCGTCGCGGTAGAACGCGCGGAACTCCTGTGGCGCGCCGGGCACCGCCTGACGCGCCGTACGCCGCATCAGCTCGGCCATCCGGGCCGCCCCCTTGACCTCCGCGACGGCAGGCGCGTCGTGCCGGCTGGCGCGGACCCCGTCGACCACCTCGCCGAGGGAGCGCAACGCCACGGCGGTCTCCCCCAGCGACGGCAGCACCCGGTCGATGTAGCGCATGAACACCCCGGACGGCCCGACCACGAGGACGCCGCCGCGCTCGTAGCGGCTGCGGTCGGTGTAGAGCAGGTACGCCACCCGGTGCAGCGCCACGACGGTCTTGCCGGTGCCCGGACCTCCGCTGATCAGCACGACGCCCTTGCTGGGAGCGCGGATCGCCCGGTCCTGCTCGGCCTGGATGGTGGCGACGATGGAGTGCATGGAGCGGTCCCGAGCCCGGGACAGCTGCGCCATCAGCGCGCCCTCGCCGAGCACCACGAGGTCGGCGCCGGCCTCGGCGTCGAGCAGGTCGTCCTCGGCGCCGACCACCCGCTGTCCGGAGCTGCGCAGCACCCTGCGGCGGACCACTCCGCGTGGCTCGGCCGGGGTGGCCTGGTAGAAGACCGCCGCGGCCGGAGCGCGCCAGTCCACGAGCAGGGAGTCCCGGTGCTTGTCGCGCAGGCCGATCCTGCCGATGTACCGCGGGCCGTCGGCGGCCGCGTCGCGCAGGTCGAGGCGGCCGAAGACCAGCCCTTCGTGGGCGGCGTTCAGCGTGGCGATGCGCTTGGCGGCCTGGAACACCATCGCGTCGCGCTCGACCAGGCCGCCCTCGTGGCCGAGGCGACCGCGACCGTGACCCTCCCTGGCCAGCGCCTCGGCGTTCCTGGTGGAGCGTTCGAGCTGCCGGTATACCCGGTCGACGAACCGCTGCTCGGTCGCGAGCTCCCGCTGGACGACGTCGGCTGCCTGCGGGTCAGCGTGGTGGTTGGCCTCGGGGACCACGCCTTGAGCGGTCAACGGCTGCTCCTCGGTGACGGCGAACCGAACCGACCACTCTACTCAAGGCCTGCCGGGCTCAGGACCCCCGGCTCAGGAACGCCTGCATTGCCTCGCGGGCGTCCGGTGAGCCGAACAACCGCGCCGACAGCGCCGCCATCTCCTCCCCGT
>JBIOYO010000473.1:0-6950 GCA_044870175.1 Nocardioidaceae bacterium
TCGCCACGGTGTAGATGTCGTTCCACTGGATGGCCGCGGCGAAGTCCGTGGCGTTCGCGGACGAGGCCATCACCACGTCCGTGGACGTGCCGGCCTTGGAGAACAGGTAGATCTTGGAGTGCATGATGCCGCCACGCCCGCGGCACGACGACACGCAGGTCCTAGCCCAGCTGCGCATGTCCGCCGGGCGGGGCGGCTTGCCAAGGCGCTTGCGGCGCAGCGCGTTGGCCTTGAGCGCCCGCCGGAGCGTGTGGAAGCTGCCCCGCGGAGACTCCTGCCGGACCATGTTGTCGGCCATCAGCAGCCGGACGCTGACGCCGCGGCGGTCCGCCGCGACCAGGGCGTCCAGGAGCATCCTGCTGTTGAAGTTCCACGAAGCGATGCGGATCTTCTCCCCGCGGGGGACGCTCTTGATCGTCCACAGGATGTGCCGGCGGATCACCCACCGGCGGGTGGGCACCCGGGGGTTGTTCACGATCATGCCGGTCCGCGGCGAGTAGGTCCCGACCGCGCGGGCGGCGACCCGCTTCTGGGTGGCGGCCTTCTGGGTGGCGGCCTTCTGGGTCGCCTTCTGGGTGGTCTTCTGGGTGGTGGCCTGGGTCGTCGCCCGCTGGGCGCGCTCCGCGGCCGACGCCGGCGCGACGAGGACGAACAAGGTGGCCACGAGGGCCAGGGAGACGGCCAGGGCAGTTCGGGAGCCTTTCACGCTCATGTACCTCCGAGGTGGGCTGGCTGACGAGGGGGAAGGGTGCTGCGTGACCGCCCTTGGGGCGTGCGGTCCCCGGGCAGAACGACCAGGGTAAGCGATGAACGCGCCGGAGTCCGGCTTTCGACCGTGCGGCCCGGCGTGAGTCGCGCCACGCGCGGCGCCGGACCGGCCGGTCAGGCGGTGCAGGTGTTGTAGGCCTTGCGGTACTGCCTGCTCGTCTCGAGCGTGCCCTCGACCTCGTTGACCCACTTGCCGAGGATGCCGTAGAAGCGGTCGCCGTACGTCACCATCTCGGTGCCGAACGAGCACATCTGCTTCTCGGCCTTCACGAACTCGCCGTCCTCGTAGCAGCCCTTGTAGCTAGCCGGCAGCGGGGCCTTGGCCACCCAGACCTCGCTGCAGACCGGACCGTCCGCCGCGCTGGTCTCCGACGTGGACGACGGGCTCGGGGACGCGGACTCGGAGTCGGAGTCGCCGCACCCGGCGGCCACCAGCGCGAGCGCTGCGGCGAGGGAGACCAGAGCCGTCCGCATGCTGCGGATCGTATACCCGACGCCGTCAGGGAGCCGGTCGCACGCGCGGGTCGGCGCGGGTCGGCGCAGGTCAGCGCGGGTCCGGGTGCGTGCTGCGGCCCAGCGCCCGCCGCCACGCGCGAGCCGATGCGCGCAGCCGGCCGGCGACCGCCCGCGCCCGGCCGGAGAGCCGGCCTGCCCCCCTCCCGGGCTCCGGCTCGGCCGGTGGGGGGCAGGGTGGCTCGCCCACGGCCCGCGGGAAGCGAAGGTCGGCGATCTCCAGCAGCACGGTCGCCAGCAGGTCCGGGACGGGCTCGAAGACCGCCTCGGGCGGCACCTGGTCGGGGCTGCCCCCGCTGTCGTCGAACTCGACCGGCTCGAGCTCGGCCAGGTCGCCGTACACCCGGTAGCCGGCCGCCTGGATGCCCTCGACCCACTCCGAGGTCACGCGGGCCAGCGGTCGGCGCAGGCCGGCCGGCGCGACCGGCCGCGGGGAGCGGTGACGGGCCAGGACCTCCTGGGCGACGTGCCGCTTGACCACCGTCGCGTACGCCGGCTGCGTCAGCCGGTCGCCGAGCGCGATGTTGAGCTGCCGGAGCAGGGCGACCTCGGCGCCGCCCAGCGACTGGTTCGCGGTCCGGCCGGGGCGACGCAGCCCGGTGACGTCCACCCCGACCACGTCCCCGAAGCGCCGCGTCAGGACGTCGGGGTCGGCGCCGCGCGGGGGGCAGACCACCACGTGCACATGGTCGGCGGGCACGTGGCCGGCCCACCGCTGCAGCACCGCCAACAGGTCCTGCTCCCTCCAGAAGGCGCTCCTGCGGCGGGCTCGGGCGGGAACCGCCGGCAGCACCGCCTCGCGCTCCAGGAAGCCCTCGAAGGAGTAGCGTCGACCGTTCTTGATCCGCTCCTGCCAGGTGGCGGTGACCTGGCGGGCCAGGTCGCGAGCGGTGACCACGACGTGCACGTCCAGGCCGGCCAACGGTTCGAACGCCGCGGCGACCCGGCCCTTCCTGGCCCGGCCCAGCACCTCGTGGCTGATCAGCGTCACGCCGGGGTGGCGTCGTGCCGCGGCGCACAGCTGGGTCCAGGTGTCCGCGACCTCCCCCGGGTCGAGGGACCAGCGGTCGTGCCAGCCGACCACGTCCACCGCGGCGTGGAACATGGCCTGCGGGTACGGCAGTGGGTAGCTCACCCCCAGAGGCCCGAGCAGCTCCCGGTTCGCCGCGAACATGTGCTGGAGGGTCGTGGTGCCGGTCTTGGGCAGACCGATGTGCAGGTACACCTCCTGGCCACGCGCGCTGGCCGGCCGGCTGGGCAGCGCGCCGCTCACCAGGTCGCTCCCGAAGGCTCCGGCGCGGCGGATCCCTGCCGCAGCGCGTGCAGCTCGACCACCAGCGACGCGAGCACGTCGGGGACGCCGTGCAGCAGCTCCGCCGCGGGGACCGCGTCCACGTCCTCGATCCGGCCAGCGAAGCGGACGGGGGTGAGGTCGTCGAGCCGCCCGTGGACCCGGTAGCCGTCCCGGGCCAGCGCGTGCTGCCAGCGGCTCGTGGTCTCGGTGAGCACGCCACGCAGCTCCTCCGGGGCGACCGCCGGGGCTCCGGCGACGCCGGCCAGGAGCCGCTGCGCGAAGTAGCGCTTGACCACGTGGGCGTACCGAGGCTGCTCCAGGCGGTCCCCGAGGGCCAGGTTGACCCGCCGCAGCAGCGCCACCTGAGCGGCTCCCAGCGAGTCGTTGGCCGACTCGGTGGGCGGGTCGGTGGGCGGGTCGGTGGCCGGGTCGGTGGCCGGCGGCGCCACGGCGCCGGGGTCGAGGTCCAGGGCTGCCGCGAACCGCCGCCACAGCTCCTCACGAGGCGCGCCGCGCGGAGGACACACGACGACGTGGACCCGGTCCGGCGGCAGCCCGTGGGACCAGCGGGCCAGCACGCCGGGCAGGTCCTGCTCGACCCAGAACGCGTCCACGCGGTCGGACCGGGACGGGTCGAGCACCTCCTCGGCGTACTCGGCGAAGCTGTAGGTGCGCCCGTTCTTCACCTGCTCCTGCCAGTGCGCGGTCACCTGCCGGGCGAGGTCGCGGGCGGTGACCACCAGGTGCAGCTCACTGCCGGGTAGTGCCGTCCTCGCCCGGGACACCTCCTCGGCGGTGGCGCCTCCGAGCAGCTCGTGGCTGATGATCGCCGACCCGTCGAACCCGCGCGCGATGCCACACAGCGCCTCCCACGTGCCGTCGACGACGGCCGGGTCGAGCCCCCACCGCGCGTGTTGTCCCCGCAGCTCGACCGCCGCGTGGAACATCCCCTCGGGACGCACGAAGGGGTAGACGTACCCGAGCTCGCGCAGCCGGGACCGACTCCGCGCCAGGATCCCCTGGAGGTGGCTCGTGCCGGTCTTCGGCAGGCCCACGTGAAGGTAGAGCCGCCGGGGCCGGGCGCCGCCGCCGGGCTCCCCCGCAGGCATCAGGTCATTCCTCGGGCTTCTGCCACACCTCGGACCGCTGCATGCCGGCTGCGCGGCCCTTGGCCGCGATGACCAGCGCCATCTTGCTCGACGCCTCGTCGATCATCTCATCGCCCAGCATGACCGCGCCCGAGGCGCCGCCCTCGACGGAGGTGAAGTAGGCGTACGCGTCGAGGATGTTCTCGGCGTGGTCGTAGTCGGACTGCAGCGGGGAGAACACCTCGTTGGCCACGGCCACCTGGTCGGGGTGCAGCGTCCACTTGCCGTCGAAGCCAAGCGCCGCGGCGCGGCCGGCGACCCGGCGGAACGCCTCGACGTCGCGGACCTGCAGGTAGGGCCCGTCGATGGCCTGCTTGCCGTACGCCCGGGCGGCCATCAGGATCCGCATCAGGATGTAGTGGTAGGCGTCGCCGACGTCGTAGCCGGGGGGCTGCTCGCCGACCACCAGGGACTTCATGTTGATGCTGGCCATGAAGTCGGCCGGCCCGAAGATGATCGTCTCGACCCGCGGGCTGGCCCGTGCGATGGCGTCGACGTTGACCAGGCCGAGGGCGTTCTCGATCTGCGCCTCGATGCCGATCCGTCCCACCTCGTGGCCCGTGCTGGCCTCGATCTGGGTGAGCAGGAGGTCCAGGGCCACCACCTGCTCCGCGGTCTGCACCTTGGGCAGCATGATGCAGTCGAGGTTGGCCCCCGCTCCCTCCACGACCTCGATCACGTCGGCGTACGTCCACCGGGTGGTCCAGTCGTTGACCCGCACCACGCGCACGGTGTCGCCCCAGTCGCCGTTGTTGAGGGCGTCGACGATGTTCTTGCGGGCCCCGGGTTTGGCCACCGGTGCGACGGAGTCCTCGATGTCCAGGAACACCTGGTCGGCGTCGAGGCCCTGGGCCTTCTCCAGGAAGCGGGTGTTGGAGCCGGGGACGGCGTGGCACGAGCGACGCGAGCGCAGCGGTGCGGGCATGTCGAGCACTCTCCGGGACGGGTCGAGGAGTCGGGTGACCGGAGCGTAGTACGGCCTCGCCGAGCCCTGCCCTCCGGCTGCTGGGTGGGAAATCTCTCAAGTCGCGGTCAGTCGACGGGTACGGCCCGGGCCTCGGGACCCTCGCGGCGGTCGTTGAGCACCACCAGCGCCATGCCGGCCAGCACCAGCACCAAGCCGGCGACGGCGCCCGGCGGCGGGGTCTGGTGCACGATCACCGCCGCCAGCAGCGCGGCGCCCGGCACCTCGAGCAGCAGCACGAGCGAGATCACCATCGGGCCCACGGCCTTGACCGTGTGGTTGAGCAGGGAGTGACCGAGCATCTGGGCGATCGCGGTGACGAGGAGCAGCAGCAACCACTGGTCGCGCGCGTAGCCGCCCAGCGGCTGTCCCGCGAGCGCGCAGGCCAGGGCGAGCACCGCGGCGCAGACGCCGTAGCAGACGAAGGTGTACGTCGTCGTGCTGGTCGAGCGCCGCGCGCGGGCGCCGAGGATCATGTACGCCGCCGCGGCGACCCCGCCGACGAGAGCCAGCACGTCTCCGAGCAGCGCGTCCCGCGACACGGTCAGGTCGACCCCGGAGACGACGAGGACGCCGGAGAAGGCCACCACCAGGCCGACCGTCATGCCGGCGGCGTACCGGGCGCCGCGCAGCAGCTCCCAGAGCACCACCCAGGCGATCTGCAGGGACACGATCGCGGTGGCCGACGCTACCGACGTGAGCGTCAGTGCCGTCACCCACCCGGCGAAGTGCACCGCCAGCGCGAGGCCGGCGGCTGCGAGCAGTCCCAGCTGTCGGCCGCCCAGCGCGCTGAGCTCGGCGCGCCGGCGGGTCAGTGCGACCGGTGCGAGCGCCGCCGTCGCCATCGCGTTGCGCCAGAACGCGATCGCCAGCGGCGGCACCACCATCGCCGCCATCAGCGGCCCGGACAGCGACACCGCCAGGACGGCGACAGCCAGCAGCAGGACGGTGCGCACCGGCTCATCCTGCCGGGCGGGCCACTGGGAGTTTCCCATGGGATGCAGACGTTCTGGCGCCTCCCTCGAAGGGTCCGTCGTGGGAGGCGGCGAACTGTCGTGGGAACCGTGTGGTGGTAACCGGGGTCTGGCACGCTGGGCGCGTGGACGACTCCACGGCGGCGCTGGTCGCCGAGCTGGGCAGGAAGACCGGCGTCTGCTGGCTGCGCTACGGCGACGCGGACCGCTCGCGGGCCGCCTGGCACGTCTGGCACGACGGCGCGCTGCTGCTGGTGTCCGGCGGCGAGGAGCAGCACCTCCCGGGTCTGGACGCGACCGACCGCGTCGAGGTGACGATGCGCTCGGTCGAGACCGGCGGCCGGCTGCTCACCTGGGTGGGCGCGGCCACCACCCTCGCGCCGGACAGCCCGGAGTGGGCCGAGGCCACCGCCGCGCTGGCCGCCGCCCGGCTGTCGATCCCCTCGCTCACCGAGACGCCGCGGCTGTGGGCCTCCTCGAGCACGGTCACCCGCGTCGTCCCGACCGGTGAGGTCCTTGAGGGTCCTGGGCATCTCTCCGACTCCGACCACGCAGCGCCGCCTGCGCCCACCCCGGCCACCACCCGCGGCCCGCTCCCCCGGGTCCTGCACCGCCGCCAGCGCCGCCGCCCGCCCCTGTCCTGACGACCGCCCCATACCCCTGACCGGCGCATCTCCCCCTTCATGCCGACCCGTCGTCTGTGCCTCGCCAGAGGACGCCGAGCCGTCACGAACTCCCCGCAGAACGACGCCGAGTCGGCTCCTACTCCCCGCCAGAGGACGCCGAGCCGTCACGAACTCCCCGCTCGGTGATGCCGCGCCGCTTGTGGCCCCCCACGTTGCGTGACGGGCATTGTGGCCGAAGGGTGCGGTCCGCCTCGGCGTGTCGTCGCGACCATCGGCCACAACGCCGGCGTCGTGCCACCATCGGCCACAAGCGAGCCTCCCCCAGAGTCCCGAGCTCCCCACGACGTTCCGCCGCTGCCCTCGACGCGTCCGCCATGGGAAGCGGAGATCCTTCTGCATCCCATGGGAATCAGGAGACGGCGGGCGGCACCTCGATCTCGCCCCGAGCGACGGGGTGGACGCCGCCGGCGACGTGGACGGCGCGGACCCGGTCGCCGGCGTGCTCGAGCCGGCCGCGCAGCGTCGAGGGCCGGCGGAGCTCCGCACCCTGGCTGACCGTGTAGCAGCCCTCGGCGGCCAGCTGGCCGGTGGCGGCGAGGACCAGGCCGAGCCCGGCGGCGGCGGACCCGGTGGCGGGGTCCTCGGGGATCGCGAGGTCGGGCA
>JBIOYO010000474.1:0-6852 GCA_044870175.1 Nocardioidaceae bacterium
AGGTAGTCGTCGGCTCCTGCCTCGAGGCCCTCGGCGGCGCCGTCCTCCCCGGTCCTGGCCGTGACCATGAGCACCGGGACGCTCGTGGTGCCCGGGTCGCGCTGGAGCGCCTTGAGCAGCCCGAACCCGTCCAGCCGCGGCATCATCACGTCGGTCACCACCAGGTCGGGCACGCGGGCCCGCGCGTGCTCCAGCGCGTCCACGCCGTCGACGGCGGTCTCCACGCGGTAGTCGGCGCGGAGCAGGTCTGCGATGTACTCCCGCATGTCCCGGTTGTCGTCGACCACGAGCACGAGCGGCCGGTCGTCACCGGGCGGCGCGGTGGTCCCCGTGTCCCGGTCGTCGTCCTCGAGCCAGTGCAGCGCGTCCTCGAGGTAGCCCCGCGCCTGCCGCTCAGCGTCGGTTGGAGGTGGGTCTCCGGCCTGCACCCGGTCGGCGGGCAGGTGCTCGTGCCCGTACGGCAGCCGCACCACGAAGCTGCTGCCACGTCCGGGGGTGCTGTCCACCTCGACGGTGCCGCCATGCAGCGCTACGACGTCGGCCACGAGCGCCAGGCCGACGCCGGTGCCCTCGTAGCTGCGGGACTGCGCCCCCGTCACGCGGAAGAACCGCGTGAACAGCTCGGCGCGGTCGGCCTCGGCGATGCCCACACCGGTGTCGCTGACCCGCAGCTCGGCCCGGCCGGCCACGTCGCGGAGGGTGACCCGGATCCCGCCGGCGAAGGTGAACTTCAGCGCGTTGGAGAGCAGGTTCAGCACCAGCTTGGCCCACAGCTCGCGGTCGACGTAGACGTCCTCGGGGAGGTCCTCGCAGGAGACGGTGAACGAGAGTCCGGCCCGCTGCGCCGCCTCGGTGAACCAGCCGGTGAGGTCGGCGGTGTAGGAGCACAGGTCTGTGGCGGCGTACGACGCGCCGCTCCGGCCCGACTCCGTGCGGGAGAAGTCCAGCAGGGTGTTGACCAGCTTGAGCAGCCGCCTGCCGTTGCGCAGCACCAGGTCGATGCGCTCGCGCTGCTCGGGAGGCAGCGGGTGGGCCGCATCATCGAGCGCGTCCTCGGCGGGGCCGAGGAGCAGGGTCAGCGGCGTGCGGAGCTCGTGGCTGACGTTGGTGAAGAAGGTGGTCTTGGCGCGGTCCAGCCGCTCCAGCTCGGCGGCACGCTCGTGGGCCGACTCGAAGGCCTGGGCCCGGGACAGCGAGGCGACCGTCTGGCCGGCGACGAGCCGGAGCAGATCGCGGTACCCGCGGTCGAACGGGCGGAACCGGTTCAGCCCCACCACGAGGAAGCCCATCGGCGGGTCCAGCGGCTGGACCCGCAACGGCTCGGCCCAGGCGTGCCGCGGCGGCTCGGGCCAGGCGCCCACCGGCAGGCCGTCGTACCGCTGGTCAAGGTCCTCGACGAGCACGGACTCCCCGGCCATGAGCCGGCGCACCGGCCACGGCTCGAGGGCGTCGAGAGACAGGACCTCCGGCGCGACCGGATGTTCGGTCTTGAAGCCGCTGGAGGTGGCCAGCCGCAGCACCTCGCCGGCGCCGTCCTCGGCCGGTCCGGCGAGGTAGACCAGCGTCCACGGCAGCGACTCGTTCTGCCGCGCCAGCGTGTCGCCCAGCGACCGGAGCGTGTCGGCGACGGTCAGCGTGCCGGAGGTCTCCGTGCCCAGCTCGGTGAGCGCGCGGATCCGCCGCTGCGAGACCACCTCGTCGGTGACCTCGGTGACCACGCACAGCATGCCGACCGGGGTGCCGTCGTCGGCGGCCAGCGGGCTGTAGGAGAACGTGTGGTAGGTCTCCTCGACGAAGCCGCTGCGCTCTAAGAACAGCTGCAGCTTCTCGTCCCAGGTGGCCTCTCCGGTCCTCAGCACGTGCTCGATCCGCGGCCCGATCTCCGGCCAGATCTCCGACCAGACCTCGTGGGCGGGGCGCCCGAGCGCCCAGGGGTACTTCCGGCCCAGGGTGTCGCGGCGGTACGCCTCGTTGCAGAGGAACGTCAGCTCCGGCCCCCAGGCCATCCACATGGAGAACCGGGAGCCGAGCATGAGCCGGACGACGGTCTTCAGGCTCTGCGGCCAGGTGTCCGGGGTGCCGAGCGGCGTGCTGGCCCAGTCGACGCGGGCCAGGTCCGCGCCGACCTCGCCGCCGTGCCGGAAGGCCCTGTCCACCGCCACCACCCTCGGTGCCGCGCGGGCACCCTCGCCACTGGGTCCAGGCCGCCACACACTGCGTGACGCCCCGACGCCTGGGCTGAATTATGCCTGGCCGGCGACACCCTCGGGTCCGGACGGCGACGTCCACCCGGCCGGGTGGTCGCACCCCTACCCTGGGCGCATGCCGACCGAGTGGCTCACCGCCGGGTGGAAGCTGTTGCTGGCGCGCGGCGTCATCGCGCTGGTCTTCGGCGTCGTCGCGATGGTCTGGCCCGTCACCACCGTCGTCGCCCTGGTCGTCCTCTGGGGCGTCTGGGCGCTCCTGGACGGCATCGCGTCGTTCGGCAACGCGTTCAGCTCCGGCCGGAGCGGCTGGGGTCGCGTCGGATTCGGCCTGCTCGGCGTGGTTGCCGTGCTGGCCGCGCTCTACGCCTTCTTCCGGCCCGGCGCGACGGCGGCGATCCTGATCTGGGTCGTCGGCATCTGGCTGCTCGCCCGCGGCGTGGTCGAGCTGGTGCTCGGCTTCACCCGCACCCCGCCCGCGCCGCGGTGGCTGGTCCTCCTCGGCGCGGTCCTGGACATCGTCCTCGGCCTGCTCTTCGTCACCCACCCCGGCAAGAGCGCGGTGGGCATCGCGGTGCTGCTGGGCATCTTCGCGGTCGCCTGGGGCGTGGTGTTCATCCTGCTCGCGTTCGCCGCGCGCAAGCTGGCCAAGGAGCTCGCCCCCGCGGGGTGAGACAGCGGCCTACTGCAGTGCCGCGGTCAGCCGCATGACGTTGTCGACGTACTTCAGCCGCGCCGGGCGCCGCACCCACTCCTCCAGCGACAGCGGCTTGGAGATCGCCCGGTAGCGGTCCTCGACCTGGCGCATGCGGGCCACCACCTCGGGCCCGAGCAGCATCAGCGAGATCTCGAAGTTGAGCGAGAACGACCGCATGTCCATGTTGCTGGAGCCGATCACCGCGACGTCGGAGTCCACCGTGAAGTGCTTGGAGTGCAGGATGTACGGCGCCGGGTAGCGGTAGATCCGCACGCCTGCCTCCAGCAGGGCCCGGTAGTACGACGCCTGCGCATGGCCGACCATGAACTGGTCGGAGAGCTCGCTGACGAACAGCTCGATGTCGACCCCGCGCTGGGCAGCGGTCGTGACGGCGTACAGCAGCGACTCGTCGGGGACGAAGTACGGGCTGGTCAGGGAGATCCGCTCCCTCGCGGAGTAGATCAGCGTGGTGAACATCCGCAGGTTGTTCTCCATCACGTAGCCCGGTCCGCTTGGCACCAGCTGTCCGATGACCCCCTGGATGGCTCCCGGCCGCGGGACCGGCGAGGTGGCGCGCATCTCGACCCGCACCACCTCCTGGGTCTCGGTGAACCAGTCCGCGGCGAAGACCGCCTCCAGAGCGGTGACGGCGGGCCCCTCCAGACGGACCATGAGCTCGACCCACTCGCGGCCCAGCTCGTGGTTCTTCGGCTTGTTGTAGCCGGGCTCGGTGAGGTTGAGCGAGCCGGTGAACCCGACCTGGCCGTCGACCACGAGCAGCTTGCGGTGGTTGCGCAGGTCGGGCCGTTGGAAGCGGCCCTTCAGCGGCTGCACCGGCAGCATCGGGTGCGCGTCGATCTTCGTCTCGCCGAGCCGGCGCAGGAAGTCCTGGTAGCCCGGGATCCCGCGGCTGCCCAGGTGGTCGTAGAGGAGCCGGACCTTCACCCCGCGCTCGGTGGCCCGGACCAGCGCGGCGAAGACCGGGTCGGTCACCTCGTCCCAGGCCATGATGTAGAACTGCACGGCGACGTAGTCCCGGGCCTGGTCGACGGCGGCGGCCATCTCCTGGACGGTCCCCCGGTAGTCCTCCAGCACCTCCACGGCGTTGCCCTCGACGAGCGGCAGGGCACCGAGCCCCTGGTTGAGGGTCACCACCGAGTCGACGTACGCCGGCGTCCCCGGCGCCGTGGCGACGGGCGCGAGCCCCTCGGTCCGCGCGGCGATCCGCGACTTGACCTCCAGCTGCCGTGCATGCCGGCGCCGGCCCAGCCGCGGGCTGCCGAAGAACGCGAACGCGACCAGGCCGATCAGTGGGCTGAGCAGCACCAGCAGCAGCCAGGCCACGCCTGTCGTCGGCTTGCGGTTGCCCGGGATGACGCCGAGCGCGACGACCCGGATCGCCAGCCCGGCGGACACGAGGAGCACGGCCACCAGCGTCGGGGCGGACCAGACCCAGTCGGGGACACCCATCGGCGGTTCCTTCCTGGCGTGACCGACCACCGGACGCGCGTGTTCACATCATGGCGCCTGCGTAGAGTCACCGGGTGCTAACCGCCTTCTGGATCAGCACCGCTGTGATCTTCGTCGCCGAGCTCGGCGACAAGAGCCAGCTGATGGCGCTGACCTTCGCCGCCCGCTACCGGGCCCGCGACGTGCTGCTCGGCATCACCGTCGCGACGCTGGTGGTGCACCTGGTCTCGGTCGCGATCGGCACTCTCGTCGGCGCGTCGTTCGGCGACTACCAGGGCGCGATCTCGGTCGTCGCGGGCCTGGCGTTCCTCTGGTTCGCGCTGTGGACGCTGCGCGGCGACGAGCTCAGCGACGAGGAGGCCGAGAAGGCCAGCACCGCCCGCGGCGCGGCGATCTGGGCCGTCGGCGCCGCGTTCTTCCTCGCCGAGCTCGGCGACAAGACCATGCTGGCCACCATCACCTTGGCCACCCGCGAGGACTGGTTCGGCACCTGGATCGGCAGCACGCTCGGCATGGTGCTCGCCGACGCGCTCGCGATCGGCGTCGGCGCCCTCCTCGGCGCCCGCCTCCCCGAGAAGGCGGTCCGGTACGGCGCCGCCGCGGCCTTCCTCGTCTTCGGCCTCCTCCTCATCGCCGAGGGCCTTGGCTGGCTCTGACCCCCTCGGCCCTACCCCCCCGAGACCGCCGAGCCGTCGTATCTGCCCGTGCCCTCGGGGCCGAGCCGTCGTATCCGCACCCGCCCTCGGGGCCGAGCCGTCCCATCCGCACCCGCCCTCGGGGCCGAGCCGTCCCATCCGCACGCACCCTCAGGGCCGAGCCGTCGCATCCGCACGCACCGTCGGACGCCGAGCCGTCGCATCCGCAGGTGCCCACGGTCTTCTGCCGCCTCCCATGACGCGCACACCGTGGGAGGCGGCAGCACCTCTCGATCCCATGGGAAACAGCCGGACCGACCCAGAGCAGAGACGACGGCTCGAGCCCGTTTCGGCGTGCAGATGCGACGGCTCGACCATTTTCGGGGAGGCACAAGGGACGGCTCGGCGAGGGGTGGGTTTCAGCCGCGGGCCCAGACGCGGTGGATGCCGACTGCGGCGAAGCCGGCGGCGAGCGCGTCGTCGAGGTCATCCCCGCGCTCGTAGCCGACGACGGCCCGGTCGGGGAAGAGCGCCTCTGTCGCGGCCAGGAGGTCCGCCCAGTCCACGGGGCCGTGCCCGGCCGTGACGAAGACGTTGCTCAGCAGGACCACCCCGGTGCCGAGGAGCAGCGCGGCGCCGCCGCTCGGGTCGTCGAGGTCGTCGCGGGCCAGGAAGCAGAAGCCGGACCGGTCCAGCAGGCCCGGCACCAGCACGTCGGCGGTGTCGTGGCGGGCGTTCCACGCCTCGAGCTCGTCGGGGGTGCCCACTGCGCGCCACCGGTCGGTGCGCTGCGGGACTCCGGTGGGTGGCCGGTGCAGCCAGGAGGCCTCGAACAGCAGGCCGAAGCCCTCCGCGGTGAGGTCGGTGGCGGCGAACGGGTCGGCCACGCTGCAGGTCTGGTACGGCGCCACAGCCCGCAGCGCGGCGTCGGGGGCGGCGTCCGGCTCGGCGAGGACCGCGGCGGAGTGCAGCGGCGGTGGGGGTGCGTGGCAGCGCCAGACACCTTCGGAGATGCTCGCGGGAATGCCGTGGGCGGCGCAGACGGCGTCGTACCAGGCCAGCGACGCGTCCACCGCGGCACGCAGCCGGGGGTCCATCGGTCCACTGTGTCAGATCGGGTCAGGTCGCCCGAGTCAGGTCACGCGGCGCAGCCGCGACGCGAGCAGCCGCGCCAGCGGCACCGGCGTACGCCCGGACAGCTGGGCGACCTGCAGCCGGCAGCTGAACCCGTCCGCGAGCACCCGGGCACGGGGGTGCGCCGCGAGCACGGGCAGGAACGACTGCTCGGCGCAGACGCGGGAGACCTCCGCGTGGGCCGCCTCCATGCCGAAGCCCCCGGCCAGCCCGCAGCAGCCCTCCTCGACGCTGGTCACCCGGGCGCCGAGCCGGGCCAGGACCCGTTCGTCGGCGGCGGTGCCGAGCACCGCCCGCTGGTGGCAGTGGAACTGGGCGACGACGTCGTTCTCACCCGGCTCGAGCCGCGCGAGCGGGAGGTCGGCGTCGACCAGCGCCTCCGCAAGTGTGCGGACGCGGACGGCGACGCGGCGGGCGGCCGCCGTGCCGAGCAGTCCGGGAACGTCGCCACGGAGGGTCGCGGCGCAGCTCGGCTCCAGGACCACGACCGGACCCTGCAGCGGGTCCAGCGCCTCGACTGCGCGCCTCATCACCGCGGCCGCCCGGCCGAGCTGGCCGGTGGCGACCCAGGTGAGCCCGCAGCACACGTCCGGGCCGGCCACGGTGACCCGGTGCCCGGCGGCCACCAGCAGCGTCGCCGCGTCGACCGCCGGCTGCGGGTCGAAGGACGCGGTGAACGTGTCCAGCCAGAGCGTGACCGGCGCGCCGCCCG
>JBIOYO010000475.1:0-6573 GCA_044870175.1 Nocardioidaceae bacterium
TGCTGCAGGTCGTGGTCGCGCACGATGACGATGCCGTCGCCGATCGTGGTGGCCCGCCAGTCGCGGCGCGGCGCTCCGACCGGCAGCAGGTCGACCAGGACGACGCGGTCGCCGTAGCGCGCGAGCAGCTCGTCCAGGCCCTGTACGGCGGTGATCCGCCCGGCCCCGTGGGCCCGCTTGCAGATGCTGCCGACGTTGTACCGGTGCTCGAGCTGGTCCATCCGACCGTGAACCACGGCGTCGGCCCAGCCGACGTACACGTCGCCGTCGGTGTTGAAGTTCATCAGGTCGACGACGCGGACACCCGGGGGCCGGGCGCCGATCTCGCCGAACACCACCTCGCCGTCGGGCTTGCGGTACCACTCCATGTGGGTGAACCCGGTCTCGAACCCGAGGGCGGCGAGCACCTGCTCACCCATGCGGCGCCCGCCCTCCAGGTGCGGGACGCCCAGGTCGCGCAGGGAGATCGCCACCGGGCTCACCCACTCGTGGAGGCGCATCTGCAGCGGGCGTGGGCGGTACCACAGCACGTGCTCGAAGAGGATCTTCCCGCCGGCGCAGACGGTGTCGTAGGTGAGCTCCTCGGCCTCGACGAACTCCTCCACGCTGACCTCCGGGACGTGCCCCAGCAACGGCAGCACCTCGGCCAGCGCCTCGGCGGAGTCGGCCCGGTAGGTGTCGGCGGAGCCCGCTCCGGCAATGGGCTTGACGATGAGCGGGTAGCCGATCCGCTCCGCCGCCTCCCACACCCCTGCGACCGTGGTCGCGCTGGCGTGCCACGGCGTGCGGATGCCGGCGGCGTCCAGGGTCCGCTTCATCAGCTCCTTGTCGCGGAACGGCAGCGTCTGCTGCATTGTCATGCCGGGCAGGCCGAACTCCTCGCGCACGCGCGCGGCAAGCAGCATGTACGGCTCCCAGAGGCACTCGACCTGGTCGATCCGCGCATGCCGGGACAGGCCTCGCAGGGCGGCGAGCACCGCCCCCTCGTCCGCCAGCGACACGTGCTCGTAGTGCGCCAGGGCGTCCCGGGCCGGGCCGGGCAGCTGGTCGCGGGGCTGGTCGCCGACGCCGATCACCGTGGCGCCCACGGCGGCCAGCCCACGAGTGAAGTAGCTCATCTCCTGCGGATAGCCCGGCGAGATCATCACGACGTTGGTCACAGTGCCTCCACCAGCTCGACCCGGATCCCGGAGACCACCCGGTGCAGCGCGTCGCGCACCACGGCGGTGTCTGGATCTCGCACCATCACGTAGCCCTGCCCGGTGTAGTCAGAGCCGGCCTCCTGCCCCGGCGTGGGCAGCCTCGACTCCACGACGAGACGGCCGACGTGCCGGTTCACCTCGTCCACGCCGTGCACCGCGCGGACCCGGCCCCGCCCCATCCCGCGCAGGTACGCCGTCCCCGCGGCGAAGCGGCGCTCGGGGACGTCGAACTCGCCGAGGATCGCCAGCCGCGGCCAGGCGGCGTACAGGTCGAAGTCGTGCGCCCACCCGTGCATCGACGTCAGCTGTGCCCCTGGCGGCCGGGCGGCCACCTCGGAGACCGCGACGGACCCGTCGGGCCGGCGGAACCACTCCATGTGCGTGAGCGCGTCGGTCACGCCGAGCGCGCGCAGCGCCGCTGGCCCGACCTCGTGGATGCCGGCGTACTCCGGGCCGCCGACGTCGCGAGGCAGCAGTACCTGCCACTGGATCCACGGGTTGCGCAGCACCTCCAGCGGCGGCGGGTGGTAGTCGGCGATGGACGACCACACGGTGGTGGCACCGACGGTCACGCTGTCGAAGGTGTGCTCCTCCCCGACCAGGAACTCCTCCAGCAGGGCCGGAGACTCCCCGCTCGGCGGCATCGCGCCGAGCCAGCCTTCGAGCGCGGCGCCGTCGTCGATGCGGTACGTCGCCTGCGAGCCGGCGCCCGCGGGGGGCTTGGCCACGAGCGGGAACCCGGCCTCCCCCGCGAACCTCCTCGCCTCCCCCGCGTCGTGCACCAGCGCGTGCCGGGCGCACGGGACACCCGCGGCGCGCAGCACCTCCTTCATCCGCGCCTTGTCGCGCACGTTGATGGCCGTGGCGACGTCCATCCCCTCGATGCCCAGCGCCTCGCGCACGCGGGCCAGCGGCACCTGGAGCTGCTCCAGGGCGCCGACGAGGCGTTCGACCCGGCCTACCTGGCCCGCCAGCCCGGCCACGGCGTCGGCGACCTGCCGGGGGTCCAGCGCGTCGTCCACCCGCCAGTGCCCGGCCAGCCGGCCGCGCAGGTCCGGCGCGATGCGCTCCAGCGGCTCGCTGGTGACCAGGCCCAGCCGCACCCCGGGCAGGGCGGCGGCGTTGGTCACGAAGCGGGCGGTGGCTTCGAGGAGGTACGGCGCGACGAAGGCGGCGGCGACCATGTCCCGGACGCTACTCGGGTGGGCGGCCGTTGTCGGCGGGGTTGTCGGCGGGGAAGACCAGGCCCATCCGGGCGCGGACGGCGTCGGTGAGCCGTAGCCGCTCCTGCGTCAGGTCGTTCCACCGGTCCGGGCTGTCCCCGGTCGCCACCAGCCGGACCAGCTCGGCGAGCTCGAAGACCATGTTGTCGGCCGGCTTGTCGACCACGATGTCCTCCGCCGCACCGTGCCGGTCGACCAGCCGGAGGCGGGCGGGGTTGTGCGCCTCGTCGAGGACCAGCGTGGCGTCCTCGCCCTGGACCTCGCTCGCGACCCGGCCGTCGGTGATCTTGGAGTAGGCGAGCTCCACGGTGGCGTCGCCGTAGGCCAGCAGGACCACCCCGGCGCCGTCGATGCCACCGCGCAGCCGGGTCATCTGGGTGGCCACGATCTCGTCGGGCGCACCGAACAGCTCCACGGCGAGGGTCGCGCAGTAGACCCCGATGTCCATCAGCGCGCCTCCGGACAGGGCCGGGTCGAAGATGTTGACCTGCTCGCCGGCGAGGAACCGGTCGTACCGGCTGGACCGCTGCGCGTACTCGAACCGCACCCTGCGGAGCGGTCCCAGCCGCGGCAGCAGCTGGGCGACCCGGGCGACGCCGGGGTCGTAGCCGCCGTTGCGCGCGGCCTCCATGAGCACGACGCCGGTACGCCGCGCGATCCGCCTCAGCCCCGCGAACTCGGCAGCGGTGGTGGTCGCCGTCTTCTCGACCAGGACGTGCTTCCCCGCGGCCAGGAGGACCGCGGCCTGCCCGGCGTGCAGCGCGTTGGGGCTGGCGACGTACACGGCGTCCACCGCCTCCGACGCGGCCAGCTCGTCCAGGTCCGACACCACCAACCCCTCGGGGTCCGGCAGCAGTTCCCGGCCCCTGGCGAGGTCGCGGGAGTAGGCGGCGACGTGGCGGATGTCGGGGACGGTGGCGGCCGCGGCGAGGGCGCGCCGGACGATCCCACTGGTCCCCACGGTCGCCAGCCCGAGCACGAGCCTCACCCTATGCGGGCGCCGGGCAGACAGGTACAGGCAGACCCGCGGGGCACTGGTTGAGCCCTCCGACAGCCTCAGGAACCGCGCATCCCACCGCTGGTTCAGCCCTTGCGACCGGCCCCGGAACCGCGCATCACACCGCTGGTTGAGCCGCCGAACGAAGTGAGGCGTGTCGAAACCACCCTGCGCGGTGGCACAGTCCCAGCCCCACGCTGGTTGAGCAGCCGAACGAAGTGAGGCGTGTCGAAACCACCGTGCGCGGTGGCACAGTCCCAGCCCGACCTCACCGGGTTTCGACACGGTCTCGGCTAGCGCCTCGCCCGGCTCAACCACCGCATCCCACCGCTGGTGGAGCCCTTCGACAGACTCACGAAGCCCCGCTTCCCACCCTGGTTGAGCCGCCGAACGAAGTGAGGCGTGTCGAAACCACCGTGCGCGGTGGCACAGTCCCAGCCCGACGTCACCGGGTTTCGACACGGTCTCGGCTAGCGCCTCGCCCGGCTCAACCACCGGACGCCCACGCTGGTTGAGCCCATCGACAGGCGCAGAAACCCGGTCGCACCCTGGGTGCGGCGACACCTACCCTCGACGGGTCATGCGCGACTTCCCTCCGTCCACGACGGCGTTCCTTCCCGGCCCGGAGGGAGCGCCGTCGAGCGACCCCGACACGCGCAGCCCGGCCGCCTTCCTGCGCTGGCACCTGGGTCAGCAACGCTGGGTGGTCCTCGCCGCCTCCTGCGTCGGGCTGCTCTGGCAGGCGCCGCTGGTGTTCGGCCCGTGGCTGGTCGGGAAGGCGGTCGACGACGGGATCCTGGCCGGCTCGACCGCGGCGACGCTGCGGTGGGCCGGGCTGCTGCTGGTCGTGACCCTCGTCGGCGCGGCCTTCGGCATCGCGATGCACACGCTAGTCGTGCGGAGCTGGCTGATCGCGCTCTACGGCACCACCCAGATGGTGGCTCGCAAGTCGGTGCAGCTGGGCCACGTGCTGCCTCGCCGTACTCCCACGGGCGAGGCGCTCAGCGTGGCCTCCAGCGACGCCGACGAGTTCGGGGCGCTCACCGAGATCACCGCGCGAGCCTCCTCGCAGCTGGTCGCCTTCCTGATCGTGGCCGCCATCGTCACCGGCATGTCGGTCCCGCTGGGCCTCATGGTGCTCGCGGCCGCACCGGTGCTGGTCGGCATCGCGCTGCCCCTGCTCAAACCGATGCACCGGCGACAGGAGCTGGAGCGGTCCCGCAGCTCCGACCTGACCTCGATGGCCACCGACATCGTCGCGGGCCTCCGCATCCTGCGCGGCATCGGCGGTGAGCGGACCTTCGGCCGCAACTACGCCGTTCAGTCCCAGCGCACCAAGGAGGCCGGCGTGTCCGCCGGTATGTGGCAGGCCGCCATCGAGGCGACCGGGGTGCTGTTCTCGGGTGGGTTCCTGGTGCTGCTCATGTGGGCCGGGGCGCGCGAGGTGGTCTCGGGCGACCTCACCGTGGGGCAGCTGGTCAGCTTCCTGGGCTATGGGCTGTTCATGGTCGGCCCGGTCCAGACCTTCTTCGAGTTCGCCCAGAAGCTCACCCGAGCGCTGGTCTCGGCGCGGAAGGCGATCGTGCTGTTCGAGCAGAACCCGCCGTGGACGGCGCCCGAGTCGCCGACCGAGCTCCCGGCGGCGGGGGAGCTGGTCGACCAGGCCTCGGGCTTCGTGGCGCGTCCCGGGCTGCTCACCGTCGTTGTGAGCGGGGTGCCGGAGCGCTCGGCCGAGCTGGCCGACCGGCTCGGCCGCTACCTGTCCGCGGACGCCGAGCCGCCGGCCGAGGACGCCGAGCACGAGCTCAAGGGCAGGGCGGCCCGCCGAGCCCGCGCCGCGCGGCGCGCCGAGCGGGCGCGGATCGCCGCCGCAGACGAGCAGCGGGCGCGCCTCGCGTGGGGCGTGCGGCTGGGCGGGGTCGACCTCGGGGCGGCCGACCTGGGCGACGTACGCCGCAGGATCCTGGTCAGCGACACCGGCAGCCAGCTGTTCGCCGGGACCCTGCAGGACGCCGTCGACCCGCACGCGCGTCTCACCCGCGCGCAGGCCGAGGAGCTGCTCAGGGTGGCCAGCGCCGAGGACGTGTACGACGCGCTGCCCGACGGCTGGCAGGGCGTGCTCGACGAGCGGGGTCGCGGCCTGTCGGGGGGCCAGCGGCAGCGGGTCGTCCTCGCGCGGGCGCTGGGCCTCGACCCGGACGTCCTGGTGCTGGTCGAGCCCACCTCTGCCGTCGACGCCCACACCGAGGCCCGTATCGCCGAGCGGGTCGCCGCCCACCGGCAGGGCCGGACCACCGTCGTGGCGACCGTGTCGCCGTTGTGGCTGCACCACGCCGACCGGGTGGCCCTCCTGGAGGGCTCGCGGGTGACCGCGGTCGGGACGCACGAGGAGCTGCTGGAGACCAACGCCGCCTACCGCCGGGTCGTGGTGCGGTCGTTCGACGAGCCACCTCCGCCCGTCACAGGGCGGCATGCCGATGACGGACAGCCGCACTGGCAGCCCCATTGGGAGACCTGGGAGGACGAGCACTGGCCGCAGGAAGGATGGGAGACCAGCCATGTCTGAGACGCTGACGCAGGACCTGCTGGCCACGTCTGCCGCGACCTGGCGCCGGCGCGCCGACGACCCGCCCCGCGTCCCGGCAGACCTGACGCCACCGGGCCCCGGCGCGGACTGGCGGGCGCGGCTGCGCGCGCTGCGCCGCCGGCACCTGCTCCGGGAGCAGCGCGCGGAGCGGGTCTACGCGGAGTCTCGGCAGCCCGAGCGCGGCTGGCCGGTCGCCGACAACGCCGCGGTGGTGAGGTTCTTCGGCGGGCTGCTCAAGGAGCGCCGTGGCGCCTTCGCGGCGATGATCCTCCTCAATGGGCTCGCCGCGGCCAGCGGGCTGCTGGTGCCGCGGCTGCTCGGCGACCTGGTCGACACGACAGTCCAGGGCGCCGCGTCCCTGGCGGCGGTGTCCTCCCTGGCGCTGACCATCCTGGCGGTCGTGGCGCTCCAGGCGGCGTTCACCTTCGCCGGTCAGCGGACCTCGACGCTGTTCGGCCAGGACCTGCTCGCCTCGGCCCGCGAGTACGTCGTGGGCGTGATCCTCCGGCTGCCCCTCGGACGGGTGGAGGGCGCCAGCACCGGCGACCTGGTCACGCGGGTCAC
>JBIOYO010000476.1:0-2032 GCA_044870175.1 Nocardioidaceae bacterium
CTGGCCGCGTTCCTCGCCGACGGCACCGCGCAGACCTCGGTCTCCACCGCGACCCTCGCGGCCCCGGCCTCGGCCAGCCTCACCACGACCCGCTGCCAGGCCAACGGGCGCTGGACCGGCACCGCCAGCTGGCCCGGAGCCGACCGGGCGACCGGCTACACCGTCACCCTGTTCGTCGACGGCTCGGAGCTCTCCAGCACCACGACCACCTCCACGTCGGCCGTCCTCAACGTCACCACGAACTCAAATCCGACCCGCACCTTCTCGGTGACCGTCGAGTCCGGGCTGGCGAGCTGGACCTCCGCCCCGCGCAGCTCCGGCACCGTCAGCTGCTGAGCGGCGCGTCACGATGGAGCCGGACGAGGTCGGAGGCCGTGCCGAGTGGGGTACCGGCAGGGTCTCCCCCGCCGCGCCGCCGCCCGTACCGTAGGGGACGTGGCCCCGAAGGACGACATCCGCGCGTTCCTCGCGACCCGGCGCGCGAGGCTGACGCCGGAGCAGGCGGGCCTCCCGGCGTACGGCGTCAACCGCCGAGTCACCGGGCTGCGGCGTGAGGAGGTCGCCCTGCTCGCCGGGATCAGCGTCGAGTACTACACCCGCCTGGAGCGGGGGAACGTCGGCTCGGTCTCCGACGGCGTCCTGGAAGGGGTCGCGCACGCCCTGCAGCTCGACGGCGCCGAGCGCGACCACCTGGTCCGGCTCGTCCGCACAGCGGCCAGCCGCCGCCCTGTGCTGCGGACCCCGTCACGGACGCGGGTGCGGCCCAGCGTCCAGCGGGTGCTGGACCTGATGCCGATGCCGGCGTACCTGCGCAACGGCAGGTTCGACATCCTCGCCGCCAACGACCTGGGCCGAGCGCTGTACAGCCCGCTCTACGAGGAGTCCGACGCCCCGAACAGCGCCCGCTTCGTGTTCCTGAGCCCGGCGGCGCCGGCGTTCTTCGTCGACTTCGACAAGGTCTCAGACGACACCGTCGCGTTCCTCCGCGCCGAGGCCGGCCGCGACCCGTACGACAAGGACCTGCACGACCTGATCGGCGAGCTGTCCACGCGCAGCGAACGGTTCCGGCACCGGTGGGCCGCTCACGACGTGCGCTACCACCGCACGGGCACCAAACGGCTGCACCACCCGCTCGTGGGCGAGCTGGCCCTGGACTTCGAGGCCTTCGAGCTGCCCGGCGACGCCGGCCAGCGGCTCAACGTCTACACCGCGGCACCCGGCTCACCAACCGCAGAGGCCCTCAGCCTGCTCGCGAGCTGGACCTCCCGCGAGCCGGTCACCGAGATCCAACGGCGCGAGGTCCGAGACACCTGAGAGTGAGGGACCGTGCAACGCCTGACCACACAGCCCACCACCAAGGGACCGGACGCCCTCTTCACCGGCGACGTCTGGTTCGACGTCCTCGCCCGGGGTGAGGGCGAGTCCCGGATCCGGGTCAACGCCGTCCGCTTCTCTCCCGGCGCCCGCACCGCATGGCACAGCCACAGCCTCGGCCAGACCCTGCACGTCACCGAGGGCGTCGGCATCGTCGCCACCCGGGACGAGGTCATCGTGATGCGCCCCGGCGACACGATGCACCCCCCACCGGGAGAGGAGCACTGGCCCGGCGCCCTGCCCGAGCACTTCATGACCCACCTGGCCATGTGGGAGACGACGACTCCACCTGGGGTGCACACGTCACCGACGAGGAGTACGACGCCGCCGCGCACGCCTGACCCGGCCGGGCCGCTCCCGGCCCCACACCGCCGAGCCGGCTCTTCCTCCCGGCCACACACCGCCGAGCCGGCTCTTCCTCCCGGCCACACACCGCCCAACCGGCTCCTGCTCCCGGCCACACACCGCCCAACCGGCTCCCGCTCCCGGCCACACAGCACCGGCCGCGGGAAGTCACGCCCACTCGACCCACCGCCCGCGGGAGCCCACGCCCACTCGACCCACCGCCCGCGGGAGCCCACGCCGACTCGACCCACCGCCCGCGGGAGCCCACGCCGACTCGACCCACCGGCCGCGGGAGCCCACGCCGACTCGACCC
>JBIOYO010000477.1:0-2760 GCA_044870175.1 Nocardioidaceae bacterium
TTGCCGAGGGCGACGAGCACGACCCGAGCTCGATCCAGGAGCTGTCGGAGGAGGAGTGCTGGCACCTGCTCGGCCGCAACCAGTTCGGCCACCTGGCCTACCACCTCTTCGGCGAGGTCGGCATCAATCCGGTCAACTACGTCAGCAACGGCGCTCGGCTGTTCTTCCGCACCGCCGGGGGCACCAAGCTGTTCGCGCTCACCGTGGACGACCGGATCGCCTTCGAGGTCGACGAGATCGGCGTCAACCACGCGGTCAGCGTGATCGTCAAGGGTCACGTCCACAAGGTGCCGGCGAGCCAGGAGCATCTGGCCGACGACCTGGAGCTGCATCCGTGGGTGCCGACGCACAAGTACAACGTCATGGAGATCGTCCCCGACGAGCTGACCGGGCGGTCGTTCCGGCTGAACCGTTAGGTCCGTCGTTCCGGGCTGGCGCCGGTACGGCGGGCGCGCCAGGCGGCGACGTACTCCTCCACGTCGACGCCGCCGACCACGACCCGCGGGCCGTCCTGAGGGTGCAACAGCGCGTCGCGCACCCGGCCGTTGAAGGCGCGCAGCACCTCGCGCACCTGCTGCTCCGAGGTCAGCCGGTCCAGCGCCGCCGGCAGCTCCCGGCGCTCCTGGCGCAGCGCCAGCGGCGGCGGCAGCACGCCACTGATCTGCTCGCGCTCCATAAGGCCCTTCACCCACCAGTCCGGGTCGTCCAGGTTGCGAAGCCGCAGCGGCTTGCCGGCTCCCGGGAGGTTGTCGAAGTCGCCGCGCTCCTGGGCGTCGAGGATCTGCTGCTCGACCCACCCGGGTGTCCCGCGCACCGGCTTCCCTCGCTGCTCGGCCACGGGTCAAGCCTGCCACCGCGCTAGGCGGGGGCGTTGACCTGGTCGCACCCGGACCGCTGGACTGGGCGGGTGCGGACGTCAGCCGCCCCAGCGGCCCCGGTGGACCAGGTCCTCGAGTGGGCGGCGGGGGCGCCGGCTGGGCGAGCCGGGCACGCCGGGGTCCGGGGCGAGGTGGCCCACCGTGACCGCACCGATCGGGGTGTGGTCGGCCGGCACCCCGAAGGCGCCCCGGAAGGCGTCGGTGCGCGACGGCGGGATGCCGAAGAAGCAGGCGCCCAACCCCTCGTCGACGGCGGTGAGCAGGATCAGCAACGCGGCCATGGCGGCGTCCATGTGCCAGTACGGCACCGGCCAGCGCTCCTCGGCCCGGTCCGTCCAGCCCTTGTCGGCCTCGCTGTAGCGGTCCAGGTACGCCGACTTGCACGACAGCGGCACGATCACGACGGGGGCCGTCCGCATGCCGGTCAGCCAGCGGTCCGGCTCCCCGGACGCTTCGGGACTGCACGCCTCCCAGAACCGCGCCACGGAGCCGGGGGTGTCCAGCACCAGGAACGCCCAGCCCTGGCTGAAGCCCGCGCTGGGCGCCCGGACGGCGGCGCGCAGCATCCGCTCGACGGCCGCGGGGTCGACCGGGTCGGCGGCGTAGCGGCGGACCATACGGCGGCGGCGTACCACCTCGGCGAGCTCCATGGGAGCGATCATGGCCGGTGAGCGGGGGTTCGAGGAGATGTGGGCCGACCTGGCGACGGTGGGGCGCTCCGCGGCCACCGGCGGCTACGTCCGGCAGCCGTTCACGACCGCCGAGCGCGAGGCGCACGCGTGGTTCGTCGCCGAGTGCGAGCGTCGAGGCCTCGACGTCGAGGAGGACGGCGTCGGCAACACCGTCGCCTGGTGGCGCCCACTCTCGGACACTGTGGGTGACGCCGTGCTCACCGGCTCGCACCTGGACTCCGTGCTCGACGGCGGCGCGTACGACGGGCCGCTCGGCGTGGTCTCGGCGCTGGCGGCGCTCGACCTGCTGCGGGAGCGCGCCGTGACGCCGGCCCGGCCCGTCGGGGTGGCGGTGTTCGCGGAGGAGGAGGGCAGCCGGTTCGGCCTGGCCTGCCTGGGCTCCCGGCTCGCGACCGGCGCCATGTCGTGGCAGCGGGCGGCGGGTCTCACCGACCGCGACGGGGTCAGGCTGGGGGAGGTCGTGCCGGGTGGCGGGTCCAGCACCGGCTCTGGGCTGCTCGACGGTGTCGGCTGCTACGTCGAGCTGCACGTGGAGCAGGGCCGCGACCTCGTCGACCGCGGCGCGGCCGTCGGCGTGGCCAGCGGGATCTGGCCGCACGGGCGCTACCGGTTCGTTTTCACCGGCGAGGCCAACCACGCCGGCACCACCCGCATGGAGGACCGCCGCGACCCGATGCTGACCTTCGCCATGACCGCGCTGGCCGCCAACAAGCAGGCCCGGCTGGCCGGCCAGCGAGCCACCTTCGGCCGGGTCCAGGTGCGCCCGAACGGCACCAACGCGGTGCCCTCGGAGGTGACCGCCTGGCTGGACGCCCGCGCGTCGTCGGAGCGCGCGCTGACCGACCTGCTCGTCGCGGTCGAGCGGCTCGGCACCGAGCGCGCCGGCCGCGACGGCACCACGCTCACCGTGACGGCGGAGTCGGTCAGCGGCGCCGTGCGGTTCGACGAGGGGCTTGCCGAGCGGCTCGCCGGCCCGGGCCGGCCGGTCATCCCGACGGCGGCGGGCCACGACGCGGGGGTGCTGTCGCAGGCGGGCATTCCCTCGGCGATGCTGTTCGTCCGTAACCCCACGGGCGTCTCGCACTCGCCTGCCGAGCACGCCGACATGGCCGACTGCCTGGCCGGGGTCACCGCGCTGGGCGACGCGTTGGAGGCCCTGGCCAGATGACCGCCTACTGGCTCGAGCACGC
>JBIOYO010000478.1:0-2898 GCA_044870175.1 Nocardioidaceae bacterium
GTCAGGGGGTAGGGCCCGCGGAACAGCCCGGCGCCGCCCACGCCGCCGAGCATGCGGCGATCGGCCTGCTCCCGCTGTTCGCGACGTGCGACCGGTGGGACATCGGCGGCGTGTCCACCGCACTGCACCCCGGCACCGGCCGCCTCACCGTGTTCGTCTACGACGGGCATCCCGGCGGGGCGGGCTTCGCGGCACGCGGGTACGACGCCGCGGAGGCGTGGCTGCGGGCCACACGCGATGCGATCCACGGCTGCAGGTGCGACGCGGGATGCCCGTCCTGCGTCCAGTCCCCCAAGTGCGGCAACGGCAACCAACCGCTCGAAAAGACCGGTGCGGTCCGGCTGCTCGACGCGCTTCTCCGGTGACGCCCCGGGGTCAGCCGTCGGCGCCGGTGATCCTGGCTGGTTCGCCTTCACGTGGCCCAGCGCGCGCGACGCCCGGAACGCCCACCGTGCGGCCGAGAACGCTCAGCTCGATGGTTGCCCGCACCAGGACGTTCTCGCCGTGGACCTCGCAGGTCCCCATGCGCGCGTCGTTGGCGGTCACCGTCGTGGTCGCCGCCGCGCAGGGGTCCTCGCCGCGCTGCAGCGCGGCGGCGCCGGCCAGCGCCGCCAGGTCCGCCGCCGCGGAGACCCGGCGGTGGGCGACCAGGAGACCGCCGAGGACGGAGACGACGCTGGTCAGCGCCAGCAGCAGGACGGCGAGGGTCACTGCCAGCACCGCCGCCGCGCCCTGGTCGCCTCGTCTGGTCACCGAGGCTCCTCCTCCGCCGTAGTGGCCTGCGAGGAGACCTCCACCGCGGGCAGGAGGGCGAAGATGCCGCCCGGCCCGCGGACCGTCGCCGACACCTCGGCCACGACCGTCCCGCCTCCACGGCGCACCGTGATCCTCGAGCCGTCCGGTGCGACCCTGCGGCCGAGACCGACGGCCACGCCGTCGTCGTCACGAGCCGCCGCCCGGGCGACCTCGCGGGCGCTGTCGACGACTCGCACCTGCGTCGCGGCCAGGCTCACCACCCAGACCAGCCCGAGGGTGACCGCGAGCAGCACAGGCAGGACCACGGCCGCCTCCGCGGTGACCGCTCCGCGCGCGTCACGGGCACGTCGTGCCGGGCCGGTCGCGAGGAGACGTCCCCGCGACCGTCCGGCCCTCTGGTGCTCGGCCACTCAGCCCAGCCCGACCATCGAGAGGAAGAACTCCAAGATGCGCTTGAGCAGCTGCTGGCCGAAGTCGCTGGTCAGCAGCTTGATCAGCACGCTGCCGATGCCGACGCCGCAGGCGGTGACAGTGGCGTACTCGGCCGCGGCGGCACCGCGTTCGGTGCGCTGGCGGGCGACGGGGGACGTGGTCATGGAGACCTCCTGGATCGTGCGCCCCGGGGTAGACCGGGAGCGCGGCGTGTTTGCTGTCGACAGGGACTCTCGCCGGGTTCCGCCCCCGGATCGACCGCCGTCGCCCGACCTGGGGACGACACGGGCGGGTGCCCGGTTGGGGATGGGATCGGGCCCGGACCGGCTCAGGCGCGTGCCGTCGGCGCCGGCCTGCGCACGGACCGACGGACGGTCAGCGCAGCACGAGGCTGCCGACCGAGCCCGCCACCAGCGGCACGACGCCCACCAGCACGAACGCGGGCAGCAGGCAGGCGCCCAGTGGCGCAGTGGCCCGCACCTCGACGGTGCGCACCAGCCCGTCCACATCGGCCCGCCGGCGCGCGCGCAGGTCGTCGGCGAGCCGGGAGAGCGCGCCGGCGACCGAGGCGCCGCTCTGCGCCGCCCGCAGCAGGGCGCGGCCCAGCGCCGCGAGCTGCGGGTGCTCCGCCATCGCCGACCACACCGACACCGGGTCGCGACCCAGCCGCAGCCGGGCGACGTACGCCGCCAGCTCGCCGCGCAACGGGTCCTCCACCACCTCGGTGACCCGGGCGAGCGCGACGGAGGGCGCCGCGCCCGACGCCAGCAGTGCCGACATCAGGTCGACGACGTGGGGCAGCCCGTGTTCGAGAGCGCGGCGTCGCCGGCGCACGGCGGCAGGTTCGAGCCGGGCCACCCGGCGCGCCACGACGACGCCGGCCAGTGCGCCTGCCGGCACGGCCACCGGGCCGGGCACCAGCAGAGCCACCCCCGCCCCGGCTGCGAGCCCGGCCAGCAGCGGCAGGGAGGGCGGACGCCGGGAGGCGGGGACGGTGCTCCGGGCGCCGGGCGCCGGGCCCCGGGCCGGGTCCTGTCGCTGCGTGGGAGCTGCTGCCCTGGCGCCGGCCGGACCACACGCGAGCGCCGCGGCCACCGCGGCGAGCGCGGCTGCAAGCACGGTCGCGGCGAGGATCGTCATCGGGTCTCCCGCAGCACCGTGACCGCGATCCGCTCGATCCACCAGAGGCCGGCGAAGCCGAGCAGCAGCCCACCGGCCAGGCAGGCGATGCCGGGCGGCGTCCCGAGCAGGAACCTCCAGGGGTCCGCGCCGATGCTCTGGGCGGCGACCAGGGACAGCACCGGCAGAACCGCGACCAGCCTCGCGGTCGCACGCGCTGAGGCCAGCTCGGCGCGGACCCGGCGCCGGGTCTCCTGCCTGGCGCGCGTCGTGACCAGGACCTGTTCCAGCGACCGGGTCAGTCCGGCTCCGGACCCGTGCCCGAGCTGCCACGCCCCGGCCACCTCGGCCATGGCCTCCGCGCCGGGACGCCGGCCGAGCCGGCGCATCGCGGCCGGCACGTCGGCTCCGAGAGCACTCGAGGCCGCGACCGGCTCGAGCTCTGGCCACACGGCGACGGACCTGCGCAGCGCGAAGACCAACGGCTGGCCGGCGAGCAGCTCCCCGACCAGGGTCTCCCCCGCCTCCACCACCAGCTCGGACCGTCGCTCGGCGGAGCGTGCCCGCCGGGACTGTCGCAGCAGCAGGCCG
>JBIOYO010000479.1:0-3500 GCA_044870175.1 Nocardioidaceae bacterium
CGCCTCGGCGGCCGCCTGGGCCTCCAGCGCCTGCCTGGTCCGCAGGTTCTCGGCCGCCTCCGCGCGCGCCGCCGCGACCTCCGCCTCGGCGGCCTCGGTCTCCTCCTCCTGGACCGCGAGCACCACCCGGCCGGCGCGGAGCCGGCCGAGCACGGCCTCCTGCTTGTCGGTGACCGTCCGCATGGAGCTCAGCTCCCCGGTCAGCTGGGCAGGGTCCTGTGAGGTCAGCACCGCCTCCAGCCCGAGCAGCCCAGGGCTCCCGGTCTGGTAGCCGTCGACCACCACCGCGCTCACCATGCGGCCCTGCTCGGCCACGCGGCGGCGGCCCGCGGCGAGGTCGGCGCGGGCGCGGGCGAGGCGGGCGCGCGCGGCGTCGAGGCGGGCCTGCATCTGGACGTCCAGGGCCCGGGCGGCCGCCAGGGCTCCTTGGGTGCGGGCGAGCTCGACTCGGGCGGCCGCCAGCTCGGCGCGGGCCCGGACCAGCCTGCGGCTGGTGGCGCGGAGCCGCTGGGTGGAGGAGTCCAGGTCGTCGTGGGTGGCCCGCAGGCTGCGCTCGACCCGGTGCTTCTTGCCGGTGAGGTCGTCGGCGTGCGCCGCGGCCAGGGAGGGGGACAGCGCCGCGACACCGAGCAGCAGCGCGCTCAGCGTCAGCGCGGCTCCGCGGGCCTTCGTCGTACCGGGGAAGGTGAGCACGACCGGGACTGCCTTCGCATGGAGGTCAGGGCAGTGCGACGGTAACCGAGCGAGGTCAGACTTTGAGGTATCTGCGGGTCAGCAGGAGTGTCGGCACCAGGGTGAGCAGCAGTCCGAGCACCGCGACCAGGCCCATCGCGGCGACCGCGTCGCTCCAGTCCACCCAGGCCACGATGTTGGAGTCGGCGAGCCGGTCGTTGACGACGAGCTGGAGAAAGGCCGCGATGGCGCCGGAGGCCAGGGCGATGCCGAGCACCGCGGCGACCAGCGACTCCAGCAGGAACGGCAGCTGGATGTAGATGCTCGACGCCCCCACCAGTCGCATGATGCCGATCTCCTTGCGCCGGGCGAAGGCCGCGAGCCGGATGGTGTTGCTCACTTGCAGGACCGCTGCCACCAGGAGGAACGCGGCGACGCCGATGGCGCCGTACTTGAGCGCGGAGATCCAGAAGTAGATCGGCTGCAGCACCTGGCGCAGGTCTCGCACCGACCCCACGCCGGGCAGGTCCTGGACGGCGCCGGAGACCGCCTCGACGTTCTCGGGGTTCTCCAGGGTGACCCAGTACGACTCCGGGAAGTCCGAGGCGCGCATGGACTCCAGCAACGGGTCGTCGGCGTCGCGGGTCGCCCGCCACTTCTGGTACGCCTGACGACTGGACTCCTTGCGCCAGGTCTGCACCTCGGGGTTGTCGTCCAGCGTCGCCTCGACGGCCCGCTCCTGCTGAGCCGTGGCACGACCATCCACGCACGTGCTGGACGTGGACACGTCGCTGCACATGAACACGGTGATCTGCAGCCGGTCCCCCCAGTACTCCTCGGCCTTCTGCGCCTGCGCGTTGAGGAGGTAGCCCATCCCCACCAGCGTCAGGGACACGAAGATCGTGACCACGACGGCCACGGTCATCGAGACGTTGCGGCGCAGGCCGGTGGCCAACTCGGAGAAGACGTAGGACAGCTGCATGCGGGCTCTCTCGGCTGCGTCGGGCCGCTCTCGGAACGGCGCTCGGGAGGTCAGTGCTGGTAGCCGTAGACGCCCCGCGCCTGGTCGCGCACGACGCGGCCATCGGACAGCTCGATCACACGCTTGCGCATCTGGTCGACGATGCCGACGTCGTGGGTGGCCATCAGCACCGTCGTACCGGTGCGGTTGATCCGGTCCAGCAGCTTCATGATGCCGACCGAGGTGGTCGGGTCGAGGTTGCCGGTGGGCTCGTCGGCGATCAGGATGGCCGGCCGGCTGACGAAGGCGCGCGCGATCGCGACGCGCTGCTGCTCACCGCCGGAGAGCTCGTCGGGGAGCCGCTTCTCCTTGCCCTCCAGGCCGACCAGGGCCAGCGTCTCCGGCACCACCTTGGCGATGTGCGACCGCGACCTCCCGGTCACCTGGAGGGTGAAGGCGACGTTCTGCGCGACGGTCTTGGTGGGCAGCAGCCGGAAGTCCTGGAAGACGGTGCCGATCCGCCGGCGCAGGGCGGGCACCTTCCATGAGGCCATCTTGTCGACCTCCTTGCCGTCGACGTACACGTGTCCCTGGGTGGGCCGCGACTCGCGCAGCACCAGCTTGAGGAAGGTCGACTTCCCCGACCCCGAGACGCCGACGAGGAAGACGAACTCGCCCTTCTCGATGTCGACGGTGACGTTCTCCAGGGCCGCCCGCCGCTGGTTCGGGTAGGTCATGGAGACGTTCTGGAAGGTGATCACAGTCTCGGCAGTCTAGATGGCTTGGCCAACCCGGCCGGCCGGTCAGGCGGAGGCGGCGGCCCGCTCGGCGCCCCGCCGCCAGCGGATGCCGGCCTCGAGGAAGGCGTCGATGTCGCCGTCGAACACCGCAGTCGGGTTGCCGGTCTCGGCCTCGGTGCGCAGGTCCTTGACCATCTGGTAGGGGTGCAGGACGTAGCTTCGCATCTGGTCGCCCCACGAGCCCGCGACGTCGCCGCGGAGCTCGTCGAGGTGCGCCTTCTCCTCCTCGCGCTTCTTGGCCAGCAGCTTGGCCTTGAGGATGACCATGGCGGAGGCCTTGTTCTGCAGCTGGGACTTCTCGTTCTGGCAGGAGACGACGATGCCGGTGGGGATGTGGGTGAGCCGGACGGCGCTGTCGGTGGTGTTGACGGACTGGCCGCCGGGACCGCTGGAGCGGTAGACGTCGACCCGCACGTCCTCCTCGGGGATGTCGATGTCGTCGGTCTGCTCGATCACCGGCACGACCTCCACGGCGGCGAAGGAGGTCTGGCGGCGGCCCTGGTTGTCGAACGGGCTGATCCGCACCAGCCGGTGGGTGCCGGCCTCGACGGAGAGGGTGCCGTAGGCGTACGGCGCGTGTACGGCGAAGGTCGCGGACTTGAGCCCCGCCTCCTCGGCGTAGGAGGTGTCGAAGACCTCGACCGGGTACTTGTTCCGCTCCGCCCACCGGGTGTACATGCGCATCAGCATCTCGGCGAAGTCGGCCGCGTCCACCCCGCCGGCGCCGGAGCGGATGGTGATCAGCGCCTCGCGGGCGTCGTACTCGCCGTTGAGGAGGGTGCGCACCTCCAGCACCTCCACCGCCTTGTGCAGCCGGGCCAGCTCGCCCTGCGCCTCCGCCCTCGACGCGGCGTCGTCCTCCTCCTCCGCCAGCTCGGCCAGCACCGCGACGTCGTCCAGCCGGCTCTGCAGCGAGGTGAACCGCTCCAGCTCACCCTGTAGCGCCGACAGCCGCCCGGTGACCCGTTGCGCGTTCGCCTGGTCGTCCCACAGGTCCGGGGCAGCCACCTGCTCCCCGAGCGAGGCGAGCTCGGCGCGCATGGCGTCGAGGTCCAGCACCTGCTCGA
>JBIOYO010000480.1:0-3890 GCA_044870175.1 Nocardioidaceae bacterium
CCAGGCGGCCGAGGTGCCCGTCGCCGCGGTCCGGCGCGCGGCGATGTTCAGCGCGGTGTCCGGGCCGATCGCCGCGGCCGCGCTGCGCGGCGGGGTCGCGGAGCTGGACCGGTTCCGGCTCGAGGTCCGCCCGGTCCGGCCCATGCTCGCCTCGACAGCCCCGGACCTCCACGGCGCGCTGGAGCGGACCGGCCGGCCCGCGGCGGTGGACCGCAAGCTCGACGGGATCCGCGTCCAGGTGCACCGGTGGGGGCCCTCGGCCGGTGAGGTGGCGGTCTTCACCCGCAGCCTGGACGACATCACCGACCGGGTGCCCGAGGTCGTGGAGGCGGTGCTGGCGCTCGACGCCGCGGCCCTGATCCTCGACGGGGAGGCGATCGCCCTGCGCGACGACGGCCGTCCCCGGCCGTTCCAGGAGACCTCTTCCCGCATCGCCACGACGTCCGACCCCCACGTGCTGCGGGCGGCGGTCCCGCTCACCGCGTACTTCTTCGACGTCCTCCATCACGACGGCGAGGACCTCCTCACCGCGCCGGGCGCCGACCGGTTCGACCGGCTGGTGACCGTGCTGCCCGAGCACCTGGTGGTTCCCCGGGTGGTCACGACGGACGAGCAGGCGGCGGCCGGCTTCTTCGCCGAGTCGCTGGCCGCGGGTCACGAGGGGGTCGTGGTCAAGTCCCTCGACGCCTCGTACGACGCGGGCCGCCGCGGCTCCGCCTGGGTCAAGGTGAAGCCGCGGCACACCCTCGACCTGGTGGTTCTCGCCGTGGAGTGGGGCAGCGGGCGTCGCGAGGGCTGGCTGTCCAACATCCACCTCGGTGCCCGCGACCCGGTGACGGGCGGGTTCGTGATGCTGGGCAAGACCTTCAAGGGCATGACCGACCAGATGCTGGCCTGGCAGACCGCCCGGTTCCTGGAGCTGGAGACCGGTCGCGACCGCCACGTCGTCCACCTGCGCCCGGAGCAGGTGGTGGAGGTCGCGTTCGACGGCATCCAGCGGTCCTCGCGCTACCCGGGCGGCATGGCGCTGCGCTTCGCCAGGGTGCTGCGCTACCGCGACGACAAGACCGCCGAGGAGGCCGACACGGTCGACACCGTGCGGATGCTCGCCGGCTGACACCCCGCGCCGGGCGGCGGGCGGCCCTCAGCCGTGGGCCGGCCGGGGCACGCCGTACAGCAGGGTGGTGGTCCGCGCCGTGCCGTCGACCGGGACCGCGGTCCGCAGCGTGAAGCGCGCGGTGCCGGTGTCCCAGGTGCCGAGGTCGGTGCGGCCGTCGCCGTTCCAGTCCCCGGTGACCGGCAGGGTCGACGCGGACCCGAAGACCACCGTCCGGACCCGGACCGCCCCGCTCCGCCGCTGGATCCGCAGCGTCCACGTCCCGGTCGACGCGCGGAAGGTGCCCACGTCGTCGAGACCGTCGCCGTTCCAGTCCCCGGTCACCGGCAGGGAGTCCTCGGTGCCGAACGCCACCACGGAGGCTGCGCCGTCGGCGCGGCGCAGCCAGAAGCTGGCGCTGTCGTGCCGCCACAGCCCCACCTCGGAGTCGCCGTCGCCGTCCCAGTCCCCGGTGACGGCGCGGTCGTCGAGGCCTCCGGCGCTCAGGCCGGTGACCGCTCCGCCGGCGGAGCGGAGCCTGAACTGCCGGTCCTGCTGTCGCCGTACGCCGACGTCGTCGGTGCCGTCGCCGTCCCAGTCGCCCACCAGCGGGAGGTCGGCGTGCGCGCCGAAGGCGACCACCTGCGTCGACCCGTTGTCGCGGCGCAGCAGGAACGAGCCGGTGGGCCCGCGCCGGTACACGCCGACCTCGGCCCTGCCGTCGTGGTCCCAGTCTCCGGCGAGCGGCACGTCGGGGCAGTTCGCGGCCGGGGCCGTGTGCGGCATCGGGTACGAGTTGCCGTGGAACCAGACCCTGGCGGGCCGGTTGCCGACCCGGCGCTCGAAGTGCAGGTGCGGCCCGGTCGCGTTGCCCGTGCGGCCGACCCGGCCGAGGACCATGCCCTGGTCCACCGGCGCGCCGGCGGTGACGAAGGCGGTCTGCAGGTGCGCGTACAGCGTGGCCTCCCCGCCGCCGTGGTCGACCACGACGAAGGTGCCGTAGCTGCGGCCGCCGAGCCGCTCGACCCTCGCCACCGTCCCCGGGGCCGAGGCGACCGTGAGCTGGCCCTCGTCCGGGACCCGGTTGAAGTCCACCGCCAGGGCGCTGGGGCTGTGGGTGGGCCGGGTCGAGCCGGTCCACGACTGGCCGCAGGTGAACGGCATCTCGTAGTCCGGCGCGGGGGCGGCCTGCGCGGGGTGCGCCCCGAGCGGTACGCCGGCCGCCACCAACACGACGACCGCGCCGGTGCGGCGCCATGACCGGCCATGCACGTCACTCATGTCCCACTCACCTCACTGGGTGTGATGTGTCACACGAGTCGCAACCGTAACCAACTTCGGCGTGTCTGTCGCCCCTCACGGGCGCGATGTGGTAACGACATGGCTGGCATTCGGGCGGTCAGGACGAGGGTGGTCAGGACGAGGGCGGTCAGGACGACGGCGGTCAGGACGACGGCGGTCAGGACGACGGCCGGACCAGCCGGACCAGTCCCTCCTGCGCGACGCTGGCCACGAGCACGCCGTCCTCGGTGAAGACCCTGCCGAGCACCAGGCCACGGCCACCCGAGGCCGACGGCGAGGTCTGGTCGTAGAGCAGCCACCGGTCGGCGCGGAACGGCCGGTGGAACCACACCGCGTGGTCCAGTGAGGCGGCCATGACGTCGGGGTCGGACAGGAACTTGCCGTGCGGGACCAGCGCGGTGCCGAGCAGCGTGATGTCGCTGGCGTAGGTGAGCGCGGCCAGGTGCACCAGCGGGTCGTCGGAGAGCGAGCCGGCGACGCGCATCCAGTAGCGCGCCAGCGACGGGTGCTCCGCGTCGACGATCCGGCCGCCGGACCGCGAGTCCGCCGCGAGCCGCACGTCCAGGGCCGCCCACTCCCGGGTGTACTCCTGGGCGCTGGCCCCCCGCTGCGCGCGCAGGACCGCGAGGTCGACGGAGTCCTCCGGGGTGGGCGTCTCGGGCATCCGGTCCTGGTGGTCCAGGCCGTCCTCGTGCGCCTGGAAGCTCGCGGTGAGGGCGTAGATCGGCCGGCCCTTCTGCCGGGCCAGCACCCTGCGGGTGGCGAACGACCGGCCGTCGCGCACCCGGTCGACGTCGTACACGATCGGCACGGAGGTGTCGCCCGGGCGAAGGAAGTAGGAGTGCAGCGAGTGCAGGGCTCGGTGCTCCGGCGCGGTGCGGGACGCCGCGACCATCGCCTGCCCGGCCACCTGGCCGCCGAAGACCCGCTGCAGGGAGGTGTCGGGCTGCCGGCCGCGGAACAGGTTCAGGTCGATGGTCTCGAGGTCGAGAAGCTCGACCAGCTGCGCCACGGAGCTGGGCACGGGACTCCTACTCGTCGTTGGGGTCGAGGCCGGCGAGGAACCGCTCGAGCTCCTCGCCGAGCTCCTCCGCGCTGGGCAGGTCGCGCTCCTGCGCCAGCGGCACGGAGGTGTCGTCGCCGGCGGAGGCGAACGCGTCGTACTGCTGCTCCAGGCCGGCCACCACCTCACGCACCTCCTCGGAGTCGGCGATCTGGGAGGCGATCTCCGCGGCGCGTGCCTCGGCCGCCCGGTGCAGCGCGTCGAGGCGCCACTGCAGGCCGGTGACCACCTCGACCGACTCGAGCAGGCTGGCCGCGGCGGCCGGGTAGTCCACCTGGGCGAGGTAGTGCGGCACGTGCGCCACGAACCCCATCGCGTCGTGCCCCCACTCCCCCAGCCTCAGCTCGAGCAGGGACTGGGCGCTGGACGGGACCCGGATCCGCCCCTTCCAGATGTTCTCGCGCACGAGCAGCCGTGGCGCGGTGGCGT
>JBIOYO010000481.1:0-7327 GCA_044870175.1 Nocardioidaceae bacterium
TGTCGCCGACCAGGAGCACCGGGATGCCGGCCTCGTCGAACGTCGCGGCGGTGTACATGTCGTAGGCGGTCAGCATCGGCCACCGCTCGCCACGCTGCTTCATCTCGCGCAGGTGGGGGATGCGCACTCGCTTCCGGGTCTCAGAACCGCCCTCCGCCGCGCTGGGGGATCCGCCGTACGGCGCCGGCTGCTCGGTCATGGTGCCTCCCACACGGGGACCGTGATGACAGCGTCACGATAGACCCGCAGCCGATCCGCAGCCCGGGCGTGACGGTGTTCTGTGGGTCACAGCCGCCCTGGCAGACGTGGCAGGATGCGGCGCGTGGACTTCTCCTCCGCGTACGCCCACGGGTTCGCGAGGGCCGCCGCGTGCACGGTGCGAATCCGGGTCGCCGACCCCGCGTTCAACGCCCAGGCGGTGCTTACCGAGGCGCGGGCGTGCCACGACGAGGCGGCGGCCGTGGCGATCTTCCCCGAGCTGTGCCTGAGCGGCTACGCGATCGACGACCTGTTCCTCCAGGACCCCCTGCTGGACGGCGTCCTCTTGGCCCTCGACACGATCGTGACGGCGTCCGCGGACCTGCGGCCCGTGCTTGTGGTCGGAGCGCCCTTGGCGCACGGCAACCGGGTGCTCAACTGCGCGGTCGTCGTGCACCGCGGCCGGGTGCTCGGGGTGGCGCCGAAGAGCTACCTGCCCACGTACCGCGAGTTCTACGAGCGCCGGCACTTCGCCCCCGGGGACGACCGCCGCGGAGCGACGCTGGTGCTGAACGGCGCGGAGGTGCCCTTCGGGCCGGACCTGCTGTTCGCGGTCACCGACGTGCCCGGCCTGGTGCTGCACGTCGAGGTCTGCGAGGACATGTGGGTGCCGGTGCCGCCGAGCGCGGAGGCGGCGCTGGCCGGCGCCACCGTGCTGGTGAACCTCTCGGGAAGCCCGATCACCGTCGCCCGCGCGGACGACCGGCGCCTGCTGGTGCGCTCCGCCAGCGCCCGGTGCCTGGCCGCCTACCTGTACGCCGCCGGCGGGGAGGGCGAGTCGAGCACCGACCTGTCGTGGGACGGCCAGACGATGATCTACGAGTGCGGCGACGTGCTCGCGGAGACCGAGCGGTTCCCCGACGGGTCGCGGCGCTCCGTAGCCGATGTCGACCTGGACCGGGTCCGGCAGGAACGGATCCGGCAGGGCACCTTCGACGACAACCGGCGCACGCTGGCCGCACGGACGGCGACCTTCCGCACCGTCGAGCTGACCCTCGACCCGCCGCCCGGTGACGTGGGGCTGCGACGCAAGGTCGACCGGTTCCCCTTCGTGCCCGACGACCCGGCACGCCTGGCGCTGGACTGCTACGAGGCCTACAACATCCAGGTCTCCGGCCTGGAGCAGCGGCTGCGCGCGATCGGCCAGCCGAAGGTGGTCATCGGCGTCTCCGGGGGACTGGACTCCACCCACGCGCTGGTCGTCGCCGCCCGGGCGATGGACCGGCTCGGGCGGCCACGGTCGGACATCCTCGCTTACACGCTGCCAGGGTTCGCCACCGGCGCGACCACCAAGACCAACGCCACCCGGCTGTCGGAGGCCCTCGGGGTCAGCTTCGCCGAGATCGACATCCGCCCCGCCGCTCGGCAGATGCTCGCCGACATGGACCACCCCTTCGCCGAGGGCAAGCCCGTCTACGACGTCACTTTCGAGAACGTCCAGGCCGGCCTTCGCACCGACTACCTGTTCCGCTTCGCCAACCACCTCGGCGGCATCGTCCTCGGCACCGGCGACCTGTCGGAGCTGGCGCTGGGCTGGTGCACGTACGGCGTCGGTGACCAGATGTCGCACTACGCGGTCAACACCGGCGTCCCGAAGACGCTGATCCAGCACCTGATCCGGTGGGTCGTCTCGGAGGCGCTCTTCGACGACGACGTCAACGGCATCCTCACCGCCATCCTGCGGCAGGAGATCACCCCCGAGCTGGTGCCGACCCGGGAGGGCGAGAAGCCCCAGGCGACGGAGGACTCGGTCGGCCCCTACGCGCTGCAGGACTTCACCCTTTACCACGTGCTGCGCTTCGGGTTCCGCCCGAGCAAGATCGCGTTCCTCGCCGAGCACGCGTGGTCCGACGCCGGCGCGGGAGAGTGGCCCCCGAACTACCCGGCCGACCAGCACGTCGCCTACGACCTGGCCACGATCCGGCAGTGGATGGAGGTGTTCATCAGGCGGTTCTTCGCGTTCAGCCAGTTCAAGCGCTCCGCGCTGCCCAACGGCCCGAAGGTGTCGGCGGGCGGATCGCTGTCGCCGCGCGGCGACTGGCGCGCCCCGTCGGACGGCAGCGCCGAAGCCTGGCTGGCCGACCTGGAGCGGGTGCCTCGCTGAGCTCGGCCACCACGGCGACAACCAACGTGCACCCGCTGGGGCCCCGACCAGGCTGAGAACGGCGCCGCGACTGGGCGAGTCGAGCATCCGCACGGCTGGTCCCCGTGGTCGCCGGCTCGGCGGTGCGGCCGGGCGTCGCCGCCGCGGTCCGGGCAGACATTCTCACACTAGGCTGACGGCATGGGGAAGCAGGAGGAGTTCGTGCTGCGGGCGCTGGAGGAGCGCGACGTCAGGTTCGTGCGGCTCTGGTTCACCGACGTGCTCGGGTACCTCAAGTCGGTCGCGGTCGCCCCGGCGGAGCTGGAGGGCGCGTTCGCGGAGGGGATCGGGTTCGACGGCTCGGCGATCGAGGGGTTCGCCCGGCGTACCGAGTCCGACATGCTCGCCAAGCCTGACCCGGGGACCTTCCAGATCCTGCCGTGGCGCGGTGACGGGCCGGCGACGGCGCGGATGTTCTGCGACATCATGATGCCGGACGGCTCCCCGTCGTACGCCGACCCGAGGTACGTCCTCAAGCGCACGCTCGGCCACGCCGCCGAGATGGGCTTCACCTTCTACACCCACCCCGAGATCGAGTTCTACCTGTTCCGCGACCGCCCGAAGCCCGGCGACGAGCCGGTCCCTGTCGACCGCAGCGGCTACTTCGACCACACCGCGCAGAGCGCCGGCTCCGACTTCCGCCGCCAGGCGATCACGATGCTGGAGCAGATGGGCATCTCGGTGGAGTTCAGCCACCACGAGGGCGGCCCCGGGCAGCAGGAGATCGACCTGCGGTACGCCGACGCGCTGAGCACCGCCGACAACGTGATGACGTTCCGGATGGTGGTCCGCGAGGTGGCCCTCAGCCAGGGGATCTGGGCGTCGTTCATGCCCAAGCCGTTCACCACCCATCCTGGCTCGGGCATGCACACCCACGTGTCGCTGTTCGAGGGGGACCGCAACGCGTTCTTCGAGGCGGGCTCGGAGTACCAGCTCTCCAAGACCGGGCGGCAGTTCATCGCCGGGATGCTGCGGCACGCCGCCGAGATCACCGTCGTCACCAACCAGTGGGTGAACTCCTACAAGCGGCTCCTGGGCGGCGGCGAGGCGCCGTCGTACATCTGCTGGGGCCACAACAACCGCTCGGCGATGATCCGGGTGCCGATGTACAAGCCCGAGAAGGGCAACTCCACCCGGGTCGAGCTCCGCACCGTCGACTCGGCGTGCAACCCCTACCTGGCCTTCGCCGTGATGCTCTCCGCCGGCCTCAAGGGCATCCAGGACGCCTACGACCTGCCCCCGGAGGCCGAGGACGACGTGTGGTCGCTCACCGAGCGCGAGCGCACCGCGCTGGGCATCGACCCGCTGCCGCTCAGCCTCGCCGACTCGCTTCGCGTCGCCGAGCACAGCGAGCTGCTCGCCGAGACGCTCGGCGAGCACGTCTTCGACTTCTTCCTCCGCAACAAGCGCGCGGAGTGGGACGGCTACCGCGGCCAGGTGCACGCCTACGAACGCGATCTGATGCTGCAACAGCTGTGAGTGGTTTCGACACGCCTCGCAAGCTCGGCGGCTCGACCACTGCCTCGGTGGTCGAGCCGGTCGAGCCGCTGGGCGAGACCGTGTCGAGACCTGGTGGGGGTGGCTGGGTCCCTGGCCGGGCTCGGATGGTTTCGACACGGCTCGCTTCGCTCCCCGGCTCAACCAGCGGGTGTCGAGACCTCCCCGGCTCAACCGAAGGTTGTCGAGACCTCGCCGGCTCGACCACCGCCTCGGCGGGTTCGTGACACCGAGGATCTCCTCGTCCAGCCGGCTGGTGCGCTACGGCTTCCAGTCGCTGGAGGTCTCCGCCCGCAACCTGGACCGGCTCGGCCCGGTCGCCGGCGAGCTGCTGCCCCTGCTCGGTGTCACCGCGGACCCGGACCAGGCGCTGGCCTACCTCACCGACCTCGCCAACCGCGTGGCCGAGCGCGACGCTCTGCTGCGGGTGCTCGGCGACGACGAGGGCACGGCGATGCGGCTGCTCAGCGTGCTCGGCGCGAGCCGCGCCCTCGGCGACCACCTGCTCAAGCACCCCGAGCACTGGCGCGAGCTCACCGACAGCGAGCTGGGCTCCACCCGGCCTCCCGCCTTCGTCCTGCGCGACACCCTGCTGCGGGCGGTCGGCGCGAACCCGGCCGACCACGCGCCCGTCGCCGCGGACCCCCATGTGGTGGCGGTGGACGCCCTCCGCGTGCACTACCGGCGGCTGCTGCTCCGGCTGGCCTCGCGCGACCTCGCGCACGGCCTTGGTGTCGACGACGTCGCCGCGGAGCTCTCCGACCTCGCCGGCGCGACGCTCGAGGCGGCGCTGGCCGTCGCCAGGGCAAGCGCCGGGGAGCCCGGTCGCGCGGCGCGGCTCGCGGTGGTCGCCATGGGCAAGTGCGGCGGGCACGAGCTCAACTACAACAGCGACGTGGACGTCGTGTTCGTGGTCGAGCCCGAGGAGGGGTACGACGAGCAGGCGGCGATCCGCGGCGGCACGCTCCTGGCCGCCTCGCTGATGCGCGTGTGCAGCGACCACACCGGGGAGGGCACCATCTGGCCGGTCGACGCCAACCTGCGGCCCGAGGGCCGCTCCGGCGCCCTGGTCCGCACGCTGGCCGGGTACGCCGGGTACTACGAACGGTGGGCCAAGACCTGGGAGTTCCAGGCCCTGCTCAAGGCGCGCCCTGTGGCGGGGGACCGGGCGCTGGGGGCGGCGTACGTCGAGGCCGTGACGCCGCTGGTGTGGACCGCGGCGGAGCGGGAGAACTTCGTCACCGACGTCCAGGCGATGCGCCGCCGCGTCCTGGACCACCTCCCCACCGCGGAGGCCGAGCGGCAGATCAAGCTCGGCGCGGGTGGCCTCCGCGACGTCGAGTTCGCCGTTCAGCTGCTGCAGATGGTGCACGGCCGCGCCGACCCGAACCTGCGCTCCGGGGCGACGTTGAGCGCGCTCTCGAGGCTGACCCAGGGTGGGTACGTCGGCCGCGACGACGGGGAGACCCTGGACCTGGCGTACCGGTTCCTGCGCAGCCTCGAGCACCGCATGCAGCTGCAGCGGCTGCGGCGCACCCACGTCCTGCCCGACGACGAGCCGACCCTGCGGCGGCTGGGCCGGGGGATGGGCTACCTGAAGGACCCGCTGGCCACGCTGGACCGCGAGTGGCGGCGGCACGGCCGCGAGGTCAGGCGGCTGCACGAGAAGCTGTTCTACCGGCCCCTCCTCGCAGCGGTCGCCCAGCTGCCCGGCGACGAGCTCCGGCTCACCCCGGAGGCGGCCCGGCAGCGCCTGTCCGCACTGGGCTACCTCGACCCCAGCGCCGCCCTGCGGCACCTCGAGGCGCTGACCAACGGCGTCTCCCGCACCGCGCGGATCCAGCGCACCCTGCTGCCGGCGATGCTCGGCTGGTTCGCCGACTGCCCCCACCCCGACGCGGGGCTGCTCGGCTTCCGGCAGATCTCGGAGAACCTGGGCGCGACGCCGTGGTACCTCCGCGTCCTGCGCGACGAGGGCGAGGCCGCCCAGCGGATGGCCCGGGTGCTCGCCTCCAGCCGCTACGCCACCGACCTGCTCCTGCGCGCCCCCGACGGCGTGGCGCTGCTCGGGGACCCCGACGGCCTGGTGCCGCGCACGCACGCCGCCCTGACCAGGGAGGTGCTCGCCACCGGCTCCCGGCAGGCCGACCCGCGCCACGGCGTCACCGTGGTCCGCGCCGTACGCCGCCGCGAGCTGTTCCGCATCGCCGTCGCGGACCTGCTCGGCGAGCTCGACGTGGTCGACGTCGGCGACGCCCTGACCGACGTCACCTCGGCGACCCTGGAGGCCGCCCTGGCGCTCGCGGAGACGGCCGTCGAGGCAGAGCGCCGCGAGCCCATGCCGATGCGCATGGCCGTCGTCGCGATGGGCCGCTACGGAGGCCACGAGCTCGGGTTCGGCAGCGACGCCGACGTGCTCTTCGTGTACGAGCCTCTCGACGGCGCGACCGGCGAGGCCGCTCGCGCGGCCCACGACGTGGCCAACGAGCTGCGCCGGATGCTCGCCCTGCCGATGAGCGACCCACCGCTGGAGGTGGACGCCGACCTGCGGCCGGAGGGCCGTCAGGGCCCGTTGGTGCGATCCCTGGACTCCTACGCCGCGTACTACGCGAAGTGGTCCTCGCTGTGGGAGTCGCAGGCACTTCTGCGCGCCGACGCGCTCGTCGGTGACCCCGAGATCGGGCGGGCGTTCATCGGCCTGGTCGAGCCGATGCGCTACCCACCCGGGGGTCTCACCGCCGCCCAGGTGACCGAGATCCGGCGGCTGAAGGCGCGGGTCGAGAAGGAGCGGCTGCCGCGCGGCGCCGACCCGGCCACCCACCTCAAGCTCGGCCGCGGAGCCCTCGCCGATGTCGAGTGGACCGTCCAGCTGCTGCAGCTGCGGTACGGCCACGAGGTGGAGGACCTGCGCACCACCCGGACTCTCGCCGCGCTCGACGCCGCCGTGCGGGCCGGGCTGATCGCGAGCGGCGACGCCGACCAGCTCGCCACCGCCTGGCGGCTGGCCAGCCAGCTGCGCAACGCCATCACCCTGGTCCGCGGCCGCTCCTCGGACTCGCTGCCCCGCGACGCCGGCGAGCGGGCCGCGCTCGCCCACGTCCTTGGCTACGCGCCCGGGAACAGCCACGAGATGGTCAACGACTACCTGCGCGCCGCCCGCCGCGCCTCCAAGGTCGTCGACCGGGTCTTCTGGCACTGACCTCGCTCGTGCTGACCCGGCACCCGGACGCATTTGGATGCCGAGCCGTCGTGTCCGCATGCTCAGGGGGCGTCGAGCCGTCGTGTCTGCGTGCTCAGGGGGCGTCGAGCCGTCGCGTCTGCACGGGTCGGGGGCGTCGAGCCGTCGCGTCTGCACGGGTCGGGGGCGTCGAGCCGTCGTGTCTGCGTGCTCAGGGGGCGTCGAGCCGTCGCGTCCGCACGGGTCGGGGG
>JBIOYO010000482.1:0-3160 GCA_044870175.1 Nocardioidaceae bacterium
ACTTCGACCCTGGAGCGTCGCCGACGACGACGAACGCGGTGCTCCTCGACACCGAGGCGGCCGCCTTGCCCCCGCGGGCCAGGATCGCCTCGCGTGCCTGGTCTCGGCTGTAGCCGTCGAGCGCGCCGGTGACGACGACCGAGAGCCCCTCGAGCGTCCGCGGCACCGACTCGTCGACCTGGTCGGCCAGGGCGACGCCGGCGGCGCGCCACTTGGCGATGATGTCGCGGTGCCAGGCGCCCTCGGGGTCGTCGAACCAGCGCCGGATCGACTCCGCGATGGTCGGCCCGACGCCCTCGATGGCCGCCAGCTCGTCGGTGGAGGCAGTCTCCACGGCGTCGAGGCTGTGAAAGTGGCCGGCCAGCGCCCGCGCGGCGGTCGGCCCGACGTGCCGGATCGACAGGGCGACCAGCGCACGCCACAGCGGCCGCTGCTTGGCGGCCTGGAGGTTGTCCAGGAGCCGCCGTCCGTTGGCCGACAGCACCGGCCCGTCGCCCTCGCCCTTCCTGGGCGCCCGCGTGAAGAGCGGCACGCGGAGCAGCGCCGCCTCGTCGAGGGCGAACAGGTCTCCCTCGTCGGCCACGACGCCGGCCTGGAGCAGGGCGACCGCGGCCTCGTAGCCGAGCGCCTCGATGTCGAACGCGCCGCGCCCGGCCACGTGGAAGATCCGCTCGCGCAGCTGCGCGGGACAGCCGCGCGCGTTGGGGCAGCGGATGTCGGCGTCGCCTTCCTTCTCGAAGCGCAGCGCGGTGCCGCACTCAGGGCAGTGCGTCGGCATCACGAACTCCCGCTCGGTGCCGTCGCGCAGGTCGACGACCGGTCCGACGATCTCCGGGATCACGTCGCCGGCCTTGCGCAGCACGACGGTGTCGCCGATGAGCACGGCCTTCTTCTTGACCTCCGAGGCGTTGTGCAGGGTGGCGTTCTCCACCGTGGAGCCGGAGACGAACACCGGCGTCATCACGCCGTACGGCGTCACCCGGCCGGTGCGCCCGACGTTGACCCGGATGTCGAGGAGCTCGGTGTTGACCTCCTCGGGAGGGTACTTGAACGCGATCGCCCAGCGTGGCGCCCTCGAGGTGGACCCGAGCCGGCGCTGCAGCGCGACCTGGTCGACCTTGACCACGACGCCGTCGACCTCGTGCTCGACGTCGTGACGGCTGTCGCGGTAGCGCTCGACGTACGCCTCGACACCCTCCAGCGAGTCGACGACCTCGACCCGGTCGGACACGGGCAGCCCCCACGCGGCCAGTGCGGCGTACGACTCCGACTGCCGCGTGGGGACGTAGCCCTCGCGGTGGCCGATGCCGTGGCAGACCATGGCCAGGGCGCGGGAGGCGGTGATCCGGGGGTCCTTCTGCCGCAGCGAACCGGCCGCGGAGTTGCGCGGGTTGGCGAAGGGGGCCTTCCCGGCCGCGACCAAGGTCTCGTTCAGCTTCTCGAACGCCGCGACGGGGAGGAACACCTCACCCCGCACCTCGATCCGGCTCGGCGCCGGGTGCTCCGGCGACGCGGCCAGGCGGTGGGGCACGTTGTCGACCGTGCGGACGTTGTGGGTGACGTCCTCCCCCGTGCGCCCGTCGCCCCGTGTCGCGGCTCGCACCAGCCGCCCGTCCTCGTAGAGCAGGTTGACGGCGAGGCCGTCGACCTTGAGCTCGCAGAGGTACTCCGCGTCGCCCGCACCCTCGCGCCGGATCCGGGCCTCCCAGGCGCGCAGGTCCTCGAACGTGAACGCGTTGTCCAGGCTCATCATCGGCTCGAGGTGGTCGACCGCGGCGAACTCCGACGACACCGCCCCGCCCACCTTCTGGGTCGGCGAGTCCGGTGTGCGGAGGGAGGGGTGCGTGCCCTCCAGCTCCTCCAGCCGGCGCAGCAGCCGGTCGAACTCCGCGTCGGAGAGGGTCGGGGCGTCCTTGACGTAGTAGCGCCAGCGCGCCTCCTCCACCTCCTCGGCCAGACGCTGGTGCTCCTCCCGCGCCTCGGGAGGCGGCGGCTGCTCCTCGGTCATGGCCACATCCTGCCTCCTGTCGCCGACAGCCCCCCTACAGCCGGTCGGCCGCGGCGCGGACCAGCCGCAGCGCCTCCCGCGCCCAGGCGGGGTCGGCCCCGGCAAGCCCGCACGCCGGGGTGAGCACCAGGCGGTCCGAGGGCTCCAGCCCGAGCCGCTCCACGAGCCTCTCCGCGCGGGCGACCACCTGCTGCTCGGAGAGCGCGAACGACCCCCGGGTCGCAGGTACGACGCCCAGCAGGAGCCGCCCGCCGGCCTCCAGCACCCTGGCCGCCCCGTCCAGGCCGGCGGCGTCCAGGCCGGCGGCGTCCAGCGCGTCCGCGTCGACCGAGACGCCCCCGGCGCCGCAGCGCAGCAGCAGGTCGACTGGTGGAGCGGCAGCGCAGCAGTGCACCACCGTCTCGGCGCCGGCGTCGAGGGCGGCCCCCAGCACCCACTCCAGCGCCGGGGCGGCCGCCGGCGCGTCGACGGAGCGGTGCCGGGAGAAGCCCGAGGCGGTGGGGACCCGGCCGGCGAGCACGGCCGGCAGCGCGGGTTCGTCCACCTGCACGAGCACGGCCGCGCCCGGCACCCGTCGCCGGACGTCCGCCACGTGCCTGGCGACGCCCTCGGCGAGCGCCTGGGCGAGCTCACGCCGCGCGCCGTGGTCGGCCAGGACCCGGTCGCCGCGAGGTCGCTCGACGGTCGCCGCGAGGGTCCAGGGGCCGGCCACCTGCACCTTGAGCGGGCCGTCGAGGCCCTGCGCCCGCTCCTCCAGGGTGTCCAGGTCCTGGGCGAGCAGCGACCGCGCGCGCCGCTGGTCCACGCCGCCCGTCGCCGCGTCGCCCCCGGTGAGGCGCCACCCGGCGGGCTGCAGGTCGGCCCCGAGCCCGGTGGCGACCGCCAGCGCGCGTCCGGTCACGCCGGCGGCGGGGCCACGACCCGGCACCTCCGGAAGGTACGGCAGCTCGAGCTCGCCCAGCACGAGCCGCACCGCCTCGTCGAAGGCGTGCGTGTCGTCGCCGGGATGCGACCCGACTCCGGTCGCCGTCGTCATCCGGCGGTCGCCGCGGCACCGGTACGCGCCGTCGCGGCCACGGTGCACGAGCCGACCACCTGGGTCCCGGCGTACACGACCGCGGTCTGTCCGGGGGCAACGCCCTGCGCGGGGTC
>JBIOYO010000483.1:0-3664 GCA_044870175.1 Nocardioidaceae bacterium
CGCCCTCCACCAGCGTGTGCGGGCTGGCCATCATCAGCGGGATGTCCTTGCAGGAGCCCGGCTCGGACTCGTCGGCGTTGACGACGAGGTACTTCGGGTTGGGGTTGTCCTGCGGGATGAACCCCCACTTCATCCCGGTCGGGAAGCCTGCGCCGCCGCGGCCGCGCAGGCCGGACTCCTTGACCAGCGCGATGAGGTCGTCCGGGACCATGCCGAGCGCCTGGTCCAGCGCGGCGTAGCCGCCGGCGTCGGTGTACGACGCCAGGGTCCACGGCCGGTCGGTGTCCCAGTTGTCGGACAGCACCGGGGTGAGCACGTCGGTCACCGGATCACTCCCTCCCCCTCGCGGTCGCCACGGTCTGCATGGCCGGGCGGCCGGTCCACCGGCGGGGCGGTCCAGCCGTTCTGCCGGGCGATCTCCAGGCCCATCAGGGAGGCCGGCCCGGCCGCCGGGCCCTCGCCGGCCAGGCCGTCGTCGAACCCGGCCAGCACGCGCTCCGCCTCGCGCCAGGTGCAGATGCGCGGCCCCCGCGTCGAGCGCACCTCGCGGCCGGCGGAAAGGTCGTCGACCAGCTGGGTCGCCGACGTCGGGTCCATGTTGTCCATGAACTCCCAGTTGACCATCATCACCGGGGCGTAGTCGCACGCCGCGTTGCACTCGACGTGCTCCAGCGTGATGGCGCCGTCGGGCGTGGTCTCGTCGTTGCCGATGCCGAGGTGCTCCTTGAGCCGCTCGAAGATGACGTCCCCGCCCATGACCGCGCACAGCGTGTTGGTGCACACGCCTACGTGGTAGTCGCCGACCGGCCGCCTCTTGTACATCGTGTAGAAGGTCGCCACGCCGGACACCTCGGCGGCGGAGATGCCCAGGATGTCGGCGCAGGCCTCGATGCCCTCGGGGGTGATCCGGCCCTCGGCGCTCTGCACCAGGTGCAGCATCGGCAGCAGGCCGGACCGCGGCTGGGGGTAGCGCGCGGCGATCTCGCGCAGCTCCTCCATGGTGGTGGGCTGAATCACCTGTCGACACCTCCCATGACCGGGTCGATGGACGCGATGGCGACGATGACGTCGGCGACCATCCCGCCCTCGCTCATCACCGAGGTCGCCTGCAGGTTGGTGAAGGACGGGTCGCGGAAGTGCACCCGGTAGGGACGGGTGCCGCCGTCGGAGACGACGTGCGCCCCGAGCTCGCCGCGCGGGCCCTCGATGGGCACGTAGACCTGGCCGGGCGGCACCCGGAACCCCTCGGTCACCAGCTTGAAGTGGTGGATCAGCGCCTCCATGGACTGGCCCATGATGTGGCGGATGTGGTCCAGGCTGTTGCCCATGCCGTCGGTGCCGATCGCCAGCTGGCTCGGCCAGGCGATCTTCTTGTCCGAGACCATGTGCGGGGCTCCTTCGAGCCCGGCGAGCCGGTCCGCGGCCTGCTCGATGATGCGCAGGGACTGCCACATCTCCTCCAGCCGGATCCGGAACCGGCCGTAGGCGTCGCAGGTGTCCCAGGTGACGACGTCGAACGTGTAGTCCTCGTAGCCGGAGTAGGGCTGCGTGCGGCGCAGGTCCCACGGGTAGCCGGTCGAGCGCAGCACGGGCCCGGTGAGGCCCAGCGCCAGGCAGCCGGCGAGGTCGAGGTAGCCGACGTCGACCAGCCGGCCCCTGAAGATCGGGTTGGCGTTGCAGAAGTCGGCGTACTCCGGAAGCCGCTTCTTCATCAGCGCGATGAAGTCGCGGATCTGGTCCAGCGCGCCGGGCGGCAGGTCCTGCGCCACTCCTCCGGGCCTGATGAACGCGTGGTTCATCCGCAGGCCGGTGATCAGCTCGAAGAGGTCCAGGCAGAGCTCGCGCTCGCGGAACCCGATCGTCATCACGGTCAGCGCGCCGATCTCCATGCCGCCCGTGGCGATGGCGACCAGGTGCGAGGAGATCCGGTTGATCTCCATGAGCAGCACCCGCATCACCTGGGCCTTCTCCGGCACGTCGCCCTCGATGTCGAGGAGCCGCTCCACCCCGAGGCAGTAGGTCATCTCGTTGTGGAACGGCGCCAGGTAGTCCATCCGGGTGCAGAACGTCACGCCCTGGGTCCAGGTGCGGTACTCCATGTTCTTCTCGATGCCCGTGTGCAGGTAGCCGATGCCGGCCCGGGCCTCCTTCACCGTCTCGCCTTCGAGCTCGAGGATCAGCCGGAGCACGCCGTGGGTGGAGGGGTGCTGCGGTCCCATGTTGACCACGACGCGGTCGTCGCCCTCCTCCGCCACGCCGGAGACGACGGAGTCCCAGTCCTGCCCGGTGACGGTGAAGACCCGGCCCTGGGCGCTGTCGGTCGCCGTGGCGTCGAACGGGTCGGAGGGGGCGTACGGGTCGCGCTGGGTCGGGGTCATGAGTGCCTCCTCATGAGTAGCTCCTGCGCGTGTCCGGCGGGGGGATGGTGGCGCCCTTGTACTCGACCGGGATGCCACCCACAGGAAGACCTGGACACCTGCCCAGGCTCCTACCGCACCGCGGCGCTCTCGAGTGGCACATCAGCTGTAGCTCCTGCGCGTGTCCGGCGGGGGGATGGTGGCTCCCTTGTACTCCACGGGGATGCCCCCTAGCGGGTAGTCCTTGCGCTGGGGGTGTCAGGGCCAGTCGTCGGGCATGAGGATCCGGGTGAGGGCCGGGTGTCCGTCGAAGACGATGCCGAAGAAGTCGTAGGTCTCCCGCTCGTGCCAGTCGTTGGTGGGGTAGACGGCCACGACCGACGGCACGTGCGGGTCGTCGTCGGGGCAGGTGACCTCGAGCCGGACCCTGCGGTTGTGGGTGATGGACAGCAGGTGGTAGACCGCGTGCAGCTCTCGACCCTGGTCGTCGGGGTAGTGCACGCCGGAGACGCCCATGCAGACCTCGAAGCGCAGCCCGGGGTCGTCGCGGAGGTGCCGTGCCACTCCGAGCAGGTCTTGGCGGCGGACGAAGAAGGTGATCTCGCCGCGGTGCACGACCACCTTCTCGATGGCGTCGCCGAGCCCCATCTCGCTCAAGCCCGAGCCGAGCGTGGTCGCGACCTCGTCGAACCACCCGCCGTACGGCGCCTCGGTGCCGCCGGGCATGACGACCGGCCGCACCAGCCCGCCGTACCCCGTGGTGTCCCCGCTGTCCTCGGCGCCGAACATGCCCCTGCGGACGCCGACGACCTCGGCCTGGGCCGCCTCGGCGTCGAGCGGGAGCCGCCTGTTCTCCCCGCCCTCGGTCGAGGCCGCGGCCCTGCTGTCGCTGTCACCGGCACCGGTCACCGCAGCAGCCCCTTCATGTCGGAGGTGGGCAGCGCGCTGAGCATCTCGTCCTCCCGCGCCTCGATCTCGGCCCGGCGGTGCGCGCCCAGCTTCGTGGACTGCACCTGCCTGTGCAGCTTGAGGATCGCGTCGATGAGCATCTCGGGGCGGGGCGGGCAGCCGGGTAGGTACATGTCGACCGGGACCACGTGGTCGACGCCCTGCACGACCGCGTAGTTGTTGAACATCCCGCCGCTGGACGCGCACACACCCATGGCCAGCACCCACTTGGGGTCGGGCATCTGGTCGTAGATCTGGCGCAGCACCGGTGCCATCTTCTGGCTCACCCGGCCGGCGACGATCATCAGGTCCGCCTGCCGCGGCGACGCCCGGAACACCTCCATGCCGAACCTGCCGAG
>JBIOYO010000484.1:0-6609 GCA_044870175.1 Nocardioidaceae bacterium
GCGAGGTCTCCCTGACCGGCCGGGTGCTGCCCATCGGCGGGGTGAAGCAGAAGCTGCTCGCCGCCCAGCGCGCCGGGCTCACCGAGGTGTTCCTGCCCGCCCGCAACGAGCCCGACCTCGACGACGTACCGGCCGACGTCCTGGACGCGCTGACCGTCCACCTGGTCTCCGACGTCCGCGAGATCCTCGCCTCGGCGCTGGAGCCCTCCTCTGCCTCCTCGCCCGTCGTGGCCGCGTAGGCGAGGTTGTGGCCGATGGTTGCACGGGACCGTTGTTGTGGCCGAGGGCTGCAACGACACGCCGTACGACGCTGCAACCATCGGCCACAACTACGGATGTGGAGACGCGCTCCAACCCAGGCTGTAGACACGCCCGCTATATCCTAGCCGCGACGTGCAGTGCTTGGAACTTGAGGCCGTCACTCCAAGTCGGCTCGCAGCTTGACGTAGAACTTCCAAGCGAACCGGGCCCTCACTTGGTATGATCGTGTCCCCATGGAGCCGACTCGGTACGTCGATCCCGCGTTCGGTGAGGCTGCACGGGAGCCGGGAAACAGGTGGGCATTCTGGCACTTCAAGCCCAAACCGATCCCTCGCGAGCTGACACTGCTTCCTGCCACGATCAAGGCGCTGTCGGACGCGGATGCCTCGCTTGGGCGCCTGCAAGGACTCGGGGCCCTGGTTCGTGATCCGGAGCTCCTGCTCGGCCCCTACCTCACCCGCGAGGCCGTCGCCAGCTCTCGCATAGAGGGCACTCAGACCTCGTTGTCGGAGGTGCTGAGGGCGGAAGCCAGCGGCGCGGCGGCGCGCACCGAAGATGTCGCCGAGGTCGAGCGGTACGTCGCCGCGTCGCGTCAGGGATATCGGCTGATCGCGACGTTGCCGATCACCCAACGGTTGATCCTGGAGCTCCATCGAACGCTGCTCGCCGGGGTGAGAGGCACGGAGAAGATGCCCGGGCAGATCCGAACCAGCCCCGTATGGGTCGGCTCCCCGACGGACAGCCCGGACACCGCGCTGTACGTCCCACCGCTGCCCGAGGACCTGCCGGAGCTCCTTCGGGACTGGGAGGTTTTCGTCAACACCCCCGACCAGAGTCCGACCTTGGTCCGCTGCGGCCTGATGCACTACCAGTTCGACACCATCCATGCGTTCCTGGACGGCAACGGTCGCATAGGTCGGTTGCTCATCAACCTCCTACTGATGCAGGAGGGTCGACTCCCGACACCCCTGCTGTACATCTCCGGCTACCTCGAGGCTCACCGCCAGGAGTACTACACGCGCCTCCAGGAGGTGCGAGAGGCCGCGAGAATCCAGGAGTGGCTGCAGTTCTTCCTCACCGCAGTCCGCCGATCGGCCGATGACGCGGTGGCCCGAGCCGAGCGCTTGGTCCGGGTTCGTGAGGTCTACCTTGCGGAGGCCGTCAAGACCCGGTCCCAGCTCGCTGCCCTAGTGGACCTGATCTTCACCAACCCGTTCCTCACAGTTTCCCGAGTCGAGCGTCACACAGGTCTGACGAACCAGGGCGCCCGCAACCTGATCCGGGAGGCCCAGAAGCGGGGGTGGGTGCAGGAGATCGGGGCGATGGGTCGTGGTGGCCGGATGTACTGGGTCGCCCGTGACCTGTACGACATCTCCGAGGAGGCAGGACGGTACTGACCGAGGGCTGACTCGACGCTGCAACCATCGGCCACTCGATGACGAGATGACCGCGGCTCCGACGCGGCGCCCGGGATACTGGCCCAGTGCCGACCCAGCCCGCCGACGCGCTCCTTCCCCACCTGCGCCGGGCGCGCGACGCGATGGACCGGCACTTCGCGGAGCCCATGGACCTTCAGACGGTGGCGGCCGTCGCCGGGGTGTCGAAGTACCACTTCCTGCGCGCGTTCAAGGCGGCGTACGGCGTCACGCCCGCCGCGTACCTGACCCGGCGCCGGGTCGAGCGCGCCCAGGACCTGCTGCGGGCCAGCAACCTCACCGTGACGGAGGTGCGCACGCTGGTCGGCTACAGCAGCCTCGGGTCGTTCAGCGCCCGCTTCCGCGCGCTGGTCGGCGAGTCACCGACGGAGTACCAGGCCCGGTACGCCGCCACGGGCACCCGGCGGATCCCCGGCTGCTACGTCTTCATGCACGGGCTGCGCGACGTCAGGACCGCAACTTCGGAGAGGCCTGAGGAGACGGCTCGCGCCTAGTCTGACGGGCATGATCACCAACGTCTCACTCGCGACCGTGTACTGCGCCGACCAGGACGAGGCCAAGAAGTTCTACGTCGACGTGCTGGGCTTCGAGGAGCGCCAGGACACCACCATGGGCGACTTCCGGTGGGTCACCGTCGGCCACCCGTCGCAGCCCGAGCTCGATGTGACGCTGATGAAGCCCGGCCCGCCGCTCGACGACGAGATGGCCGCCGCCGTCAGCCGGGCACTCGCCAAGGGCAGCATGGGCGGCATCGGCCTGACGGTCGACGACTGCCGAGCGACGTACGAGGAGCTGTCCGCGAAGGGCGTGGAGTTCCCCCAGCCGCCGTCGGAGCGCCCGTACGGCGTCGAGGCGGTCATGCGCGACGTCAGCGGCAACTGGCTGGTGCTCGTGGAGCCGCCTTCGTCGTGACCCTCCGAGGACAGTGCTCACTCCGTGTGCGAGCGCACCCACTCCACCAGCGGCCGCCCGGCCCGCCAGTCGCGCTGCACCTGGCGCAGCAGCCCGGCCGTGTGCACGACCGGCTCGAAGCCGTACGAGCGGCTGAGCGTCAGCGACCGGTGCCGGAGCAGCTCGATGCGGGGATGGTCGGCGGCGTAGCCGCGCGGGCTGGTCTTCAGGCGGTCGCCGCCCACGGCCCAGCCCTTGCGGCTGAGCGTGGCGACGATCCGCTCCAGGTCCGAGCCTGAGGCGTCGGCGTCGATCGCGGCCCGGATGCGGGCCAGCTGCTCGGGCTCGGCGTGGTAGTAGCCGACCGCGACCCGCACGCCGGGCGCGCCGACCTCGACGTACCACCCGGTGGCCGGGCCCGCCCCGACGAACGCGCCCTGGTGGTCCTTGTACGGCGTCTTGTCCTTGGCGTACCGCACGTCGCGGTAGGGCCGGAACACCTTCGCCGGACCGAACTCCCGCTCCAGCGCGACCGTCAGCGCCACCATCGGCTGTCGTACGCACGTCTCGTACACCTCGCGGTGGGCCTGCCAGAACGACCGGGTGTTGTCGCGCTCGAGGTCGTCGTAGAAGTCCAAGGCGGCCTCGGGGAACCCGGTGAACTCGACCACCGGGCGGTCCGCGGCCGCGGTCAAGGGCCCGCAGTCCGGGACGGCACGACGACCGCTCGCCCGGCGATGTCGCCGGCGCGGAGCCGGTCGTACGCCATGACCGCGTCCTCCAGCGAGAACTCCTCGATCTCCGGGGTGACCACGCCACGGGCGGCGAGGTCCAGCACCTCGACCAGCTCGGTCCGGGTTCCCCAGTACGTCGTCTGCACGCTCGCCTCGTACGGCACGCCGAAGAAGGACACCGGCAAGGTGCCGCCAGCGATCCCGACGACGGTGATGTCCGCCATCTGCCGGGCTGCCCCAGCCGCGGTGGCCAAGGTCTGGTCCGACCCGACGAAGTCCAGCACCACGTCGGCGCCGCGTCCGCCGGGTGTCGCGTCGCGGATCGCCTGCACCGTGTCGTCGCCCGGGGCCAGGGTGAGGTCGGCGCCGTGCTGCTCGGCCTGCTTGCGGGCGATCTCCCGCGGGTCGACGACCACCACGCGGGCGGAGCAGACCGCCTTGAGGATCTGTACGCCGACGTGGCCCAGCCCGCCGGCTCCGATGACCACTGCCGTGGTGTCCGGGAGCAGCTTGGGGAGGGACCGGCGGATCGCGTGGTACGGCGTGAGCCCCGCGTCGGTCAGCGGCGCCGCGTGCACCGGGTCCAGCCCATCCGGCAGCGGCACGAGGAACCGCTCGGACTCCACCAGCATGAGGTCGGCCATCCCGCCGTCGAGGCCGAGTCCGCCCCCACCGCTCGGCACCGGTGCGGCGGCGACGTCCTCGCAGTAGTTCTCCATGCCCACCCGGCAGTGCGCGCACCGGCCGCAGCCCCAGGGGCCGACGACGGCGACAGGCTGCTCGGCCTTCAGCCCGCGGACCCCGTCGCCCACCCGGTGCACCCAGCCGGCGTTCTCGTGACCGAGGGTGAAGGGAGGGTTCCAGGCCAGCTGGCCTTCCTCGAACTCGTCCATCAGGTGCAGGTCGGAGTGGCAGGCGCCCGCTCCGCCGATGCGGATCACCACCTGGCCGGGCCCCGGCTCGGGTTCGGGGACCTCGGTCAGCTCCGGCCGGCTCTTCCAGTCGTTCAGGCGCAGCGCGCGCATGGCAGCCTCCTCGTCGCCGGGACCTCGTGGGCCGCACCCATCGTCTGCCGGTGTGCCTCCGTCCGTCCAGGGCCGAGCCCGAGGCGCCGTGTGGCCGATGGTCGCATCGTCGTACGGCGTGTCGCTGTCGTCATCGGCCACAAGGGGCCGGTCGTGCAGGCATCGGCCACAAGCGGGCCGGCGCACGCGCGTGAACTGGAGCGGATGACGAGACTCGAACTCGCGACATCGACCTTGGGAAGGTCGCGCTCTACCAACTGAGCTACATCCGCGCGGGTCAGATAGTACCCAACGCGCGGGCGATCCGGTCCACGGCGTCGGCGACCGAGGAGCAGGAGACCACCTCGGGCCCGGGCAGGTCCCAGCTGTCGACGGCGAACACGGGGACGCCGGTGCGGGCGGCGAGGGCGATCTCCGACAGGGTTCCCCACGCGCCGCCGATCGCGAGCACGGCGTCGGCGGACCGGACCAGGAGGGCGTTGCGCATCTCGCCCATGCCGGTGGGGATCGCGAACCGGTGACCGGGGGAGGCGGCGCGCCGGTCGGTGCCCGGCAGGATGGCCACCGCGGTGCCGCCCGCGGCGTCCGCGGCACCGGCGGCGGCGGCCATCACGCCTCCGAGCCCACCGGTCACCACGACGAACCCCTGCAACGCGAGCAGCCGGCCGGCCTCGGCGGCCCGGTCGAGCACGGTGGGGTCCTGCGGCTCCGACGGGCCGACCACGGCGACGTAGGGCGGGTGCTCGGTCACCCGCGCATTCTCACCCCCGGGACGCGCGGTCGGCGGGTAGGGTCGCGCTGGAGGTGTGAGGTGGGCCAGGCGATCCCGAACCCGTGGTCCGGCCAGCGGTTCCCGCACCCGCCGGGCCGGCGCCCCGTCGTCGGCGACCTGCCCAGCACCGACCGGCGGGCCCCGGTGCAGAACCTGCTGCGGATGGCGCCCGGCCTCGGCCCGCTCTTCGAGATGCGGGTGTTCCGGCAGCGGTTCGTGTTCGTCGCCAGCGCCGCGCTGGCCGCCGAGCTCTGCGACGAGCAGCGCTTCCACAAGGCGCTGCCGCCGGCACTGGTGGCGCTGCGGCAGTTCTCCGGCGACGGGCTCTTCACCGCGTACGACGGGGAGCCGAGCTGGCAGCTGGCCCACGACCTGCTGATGCCGGCGTTCACCAAGCAGGCGATGCAGCGCTACCACCCGGTGATGCTCCGCACGGCCGCCGAGCTGTTCGCGTTCTGGGACGCCCGCGACGGTCGGGTCGACGTGTCGCGCGACATGACCCGGCTGACCATGGAGACGCTGAGCCGGGCGGCGTTCAGCCACGACTTCGGGTCGTTCTCACAGGGCCAGCAGCACCCGTTCGTGCCCGCGATGGTGGCCGCGCTGCGCACCGGCCAGCGGAAGGGCGTGGTGCGCACGCTGCCGTTCTCCGGCCCGCTGCTGCGGCGCATGGACCGCCGCAACGCGCCGCACGACGCCTACGTCGGCGGGATGGTCGACGACCTGGTCGCCGAGCGCCGGCGGTCGGACCATCCGTGGCCGGACGACCTGCTCTCGATCATGCTGGAGCACGAGCACCCGGTCACCGGCCAACGGCTCACCGGCCTCAACATCCGCTACCAGATCCTGACCTTCCTGGTGGCCGGGCACGAGACCACGTCAGGCGCGCTGTCGTTCGCGCTGTACTACCTGTCGCGGCACCCCGGCGTGCTGGCCCGGGCCCGTCGTGAGACCGACGAGATCCTCGGGCCGGACCCGGACGCGGAGCCGACGTTCGAGCAGGTGCCGCGGTTCCGGCAGCTGCGGCGGGTTCTCGACGAGTCGCTGCGGCTGTGGCCGACCGCGCCGGCGTTCGCGCGCAGCCCACGGGCGCCCACGAGTATCGGCGCGGGCGCCGGCGGGCCGTGGCCGATGCGGCCGGAGGACTGGGCGCTGGTCGTGCTGCCGCTGGTGCACCGCGACCGCGCGGCGTGGGGCGAGGACGCGGCGGAGTTCGACCCGGACCGGTTCCTCCCCGAGCGGAGCCGTGGCCGCGCGCCGCACTCGTACAAGCCCTTCGGCACCGGCGAGCGCGCGTGCATCGGCCGGCAGTTCGCGCTGCATGAGGCGGTGCTGGTGCTGGCCCGGCTGGTGCACCGCTACGACCTGCAGGGCGACCCGTCCTACGAGCTGCGGGTCGCCGAGCGGCTCACGCTGATGCCGCAGGGGTTCGAGCTCCGGCTCGCCCGGCGGACCCGGGAGCCGCTGGCCGCGCGCTGACCGGGGTCGCT
>JBIOYO010000485.1:0-6051 GCA_044870175.1 Nocardioidaceae bacterium
ACATCCGTCCGGCCCGGCGTCGGTCATCGGCGGCTCCCTCTCCATCTCGACGATGCTGTGCGCCCGGGACGTCCCGGCCACCTGCTGTCCATGCGAGGTTCGCCCGCCAGTTTCCCACACGGACCCGCCCCGCGATACCTGAACCAGCGTCGCCCGTGGGCGGGACACGAGGCGCCCTGTAGCGGTGGGCCTGCGCTGAGCCTGCGTCGACCTGGGCGCTGTCATGGGCGCCGTCGTGGGCGCTGCCGTGGGCGCTGTCGTGGGCGCTGTCATGGGCAGGCGGAGGTCGTGCCGCCTCCCCGGAACGGCGGCGCGGGCAACCACCCCCTTCGCTCGTTCCTCGCTCCGGGGGGGCCAGTCCCTCGGGCGCAGCCCGAGGAGAGGCGAGCCGGCGGAACTTTCCTCCGGCGCGAAGCGCCCGCTAGGAAGTTGCGCAGGCTCGCCGTTCTCGCGCCTCACCGGTTCGGCACTGCGATGCCGAGCGGTATGAGGCTCGGCCGGAGCGCCCCGGTCCGGCGCCCCGACCTCCTCATGTCGCTCGGGTGGTGCGCGCCGAGCCGTCGTTAACGCTCGGGTGGGGCGCGCCGAGCCGTCGTTAACGCTCGGGTGGTGCGCGCCGAGCCGTCGTTAACGCTCGGGTGGTGCGCGCCGAGCCGTCGTATCTGCACGCGTGGGGCGCGCCGAGCCGTCGTGTCCGCACTTCCCTTGATCCTCTGCCGCCTCCCTCGACGCGTCCACCGTGGGGAGCTGCAAGACGTCTCGATCCCATGGGAAACCGCCCCAGTCCGGCCGATCGTTCGCGACGGCTCACGCCCGTCTCGACGTGCGGATACGACGGCTCGCCGGGCGTCGGCCTTCGCCCCACGGACCGACGGCGTTATGCGTCTCCACCTTCCTGCTTCACGCCTCGTACGGCGGTCGGGTCGTCGATCCGGTACTTCTCGAAGGCATCCTGGACGGTCTCCGGCTTGACCTCGCCGCGTCGGGCGAGCGCCTCGAGCGCCTGCACGACCACGGACTGGGCGTCGATGTGGAAGAACCGCCGGGCCGCGGGGCGGGTGTCGGCGAAGCCGAAGCCGTCGGCGCCGAGGGCGTGGTAGTCACCGGGGACCCACTTGGCGATCTGGTTCTGGACCGCTCGCATGTAGTCCGACACCGCGACGAACGGCCCCTCCGCCTGGGCCAGCTTCTCGGTGACGTACGGCGTCCGGGGCGGTTCGGCCGGGTGCAGGAGGTTCCACTCCTCCGCGGCGACGGCGTCGCGGGCGAGCTGGTTCCACGAGGTCACCGACCAGGTCTCGGCGGCGACGCCCCACTCCTCGGCGAGCAGCCGGGCCGCCTCGGTGATCCAGGGGAACCCGACGCCGGAGGCCATCAGCTGCACCTTCGGCGCGCCGTCGGGAGCCGACTCCGGGGCGTCGGCAACCTTGTAGACCCCGCGCAGCAGCCCCTCGACGTCGAGGTCGTCGGGCTCCTTCGGCTGCTTGATCGGCTCGTTGTAGACGGTCAGGTAGTAGATGACGCTCTCGCCGTGAGGGTGCTGGTCCGACGTGCCGTACATGCGGCGCAGGCCGTCCTGGACGATGTAGGACACCTCGTAGGCCAACGCCGGGTCGTAGTGCACGACTGCCGGGTTGGTCGCGGCCAGCAGCGGGGAGTGCCCGTCGGCGTGCTGCAGCCCCTCACCGGTCAGCGTCGTGCGCCCCGCGGTGGCCCCGATCAGGAAGCCCCGGCCGAGCTGGTCGGCCATGGCCCAGATCCAGTCACCGGTGCGCTGGAAGCCGAACATCGAGTAGAACAGGTAGACCGGGATCATGTACTGCCCGTGCGTGGCGTACGCCGTGCCGGCGGCCGTGGTCGACGCCATCGCCCCGGCCTCGGAGATCCCCTCGTGCAGCAGCTGGCCCTGCGGCGACTCCTTGTAGGCCAGCAGGAGCTTGCGGTCCACCGACTCGTAGGTCTGGCCGTGCGGGTTGTACAGCTTGTTCGTCGCGAACATCGAGTCCATGCCGAAGGTGCGGAACTCGTCGGGGGCGATCGGCACGATCCGGGCCCCGATCTCCGGGTCCTTCATCAGGTCCTTGAGCAGCCGCACCAGCGCCATCGTGGTGGCCACCGACTGCTTGCCGGACCCCTGCTTCAGCTCGGCGTACACCGCGTCGCCGGGCAGCTTGAGCGGTTTGGCGCGCACCAGCCGCCTTGGCAACGAGCCGCCGAGCTGGCTGCGGCGCTCGAGCATGTACTCGATCTCCGGCGCCTTCTCGCCGGGATGGAACAGCGGCGGGACCCCGGTGCGCTCGTAGGTCTCGTCGATCTCCTTGTCGCTGATCGGCAGGTTGAGCCGGTCGCGGAACTTCTTGACGTCCGGGATGGTCAGCTTCTTCATCTGATGGGTGGCGTTCTTGCCCTCCAGCGACTCGATCGTCCAGCCCTTGATGGTCTTGGCCAAGATGACCGTCGGCTGCCCGACGTGCCTCGTGGCCGCGTCGAAGGCGGCGTACACCTTGCGGTAGTCGTGGCCGCCCCGCGGCAGCCTGCGGATGTCGTCGTCGGTCAGGTGCTCGACCATCCGCCGCAGCCGCGGGTCACTGCCGAAGAAGCTCTCGCGGATGTACTCCCCGGACTCCACCGAGTACGTCTGGAACTGCCCGTCGGGCGTGCTGTTCATCTTGTTGACCAGCACCCCGTCGACGTCCCGGGCCAGCAGCGGGTCCCACTCGCGACCCCAGACCACCTTGACGACGTTCCAGCCCGCGCCGCGGAAGTACGACTCCAGCTCCTGGATCACCTTGCCGTTCCCACGCACCGGGCCGTCGAGCTGCTGGAGGTTGCAGTTGATGACGAAGGTGAGGTTGTCCAGCTCCTCGCGGGCCGCCAGGCCGATCGCCCCGAGCGACTCCGGCTCACCCATCTCGCCGTCGCCGAGGAAGGTGAACACCCGCTGCTGGCTGGTGTCCTTGATCCCGCGGTTGTGCAGGTAGCGGTTGAAGCGGGCCTGGTAGATCGAGTTGAGCGCGCCGATGCCCATCGAGACGGTGGGGAACTCCCAGAAGTCCGGCATCAACCGCGGGTGCGGGTACGACGGCAGGCCCTGGCCGGGACCGTGCTGCACCTCCTGGCGGAAGTGCCTGAGCTGCTGCTCGGTGAGCCGGCCCTCGAGGAAGGCGCGGGCGTAGATGCCCGGGGAGGCGTGCCCCTGGATGAACACCTGGTCGCCGCCACCGGGGTGGTCCTTGCCGCGGAAGAAGTGGTTGAAGCCGACCTCGTAGAGCGACGCCGAGGACTGGTACGTCGCGATGTGCCCGCCGACCTCGAGACCCTTGCGGTTCGCGCCGGACACCGTGATCGCGGCGTTCCATCGCAGCAGGCGGCGGATCTTCTTCTCGATCATCTCGTCGCCGGGGAACCACGGCTCGCGCTCCGGCGGGATGGTGTTGATGTAGTCGGTGCTGCGGAGGGCGGGGACGCCGACCTGCTTCTCGCGTGAGCGCTCCAGCAGCTTCAGCATGACGAAGCGGGCGCGCTCCCGGCCACGGTGCTCGATCATGTGGTCCAGCGACTCGAGCCATTCCTGGGTCTCGTCGGGGTCGATGTCGGGCAGCTGGGTGGGGAGTCCCTCGTGGATCACCGGGGGACGTTCGTTGGTGTCGGCCACGTTGCCAATCGTCCCACGGTGCTCGCCGGTGGCAAGAGCGTGCCGAGTCTACCGGCGAGTAGGCCGAGACCGTCCGCACCGGGCTCGCACCCGTGAGAGCGCCCCGCGCCCCGCGCTCCGGCCGGCGTGACAGGGTTGCACGCCTGCCGGTTCTCCGGTGGACTACGCGAGGAGACCAGGACCCGGGACGTCCCGGGCCGTGCCGGAGTGGGCGGAGGACGACAGACGTGAGCGCGACCCCTGGCGGCGCGGACACCCAGAACGCCGGAGAGCGGCTGGGGTTCACGGCCAGGATGGTGGTCCAGGAGCTGGGGTGGGACGAGGACGTCGACGACGACCTGCGCATCCAGATCGAGGATGCCATCGATGCCGACATGGTGGACGGCGACTACGGCAACATGGTGGACGCCATCGTGCTCTGGTGGCGTGACGACGACGGCGACCTGGTCGACGCCCTGATGGACTCGCTGACAGACCTCGGCCAGGGCGGTGTGATCTGGCTGCTGACGCCGAAGGTCGGTCGGAGCAACGCCGTGGACGCCGCCGACGTCGCCGAGGCCGCCCCGGTCGCCGGGCTGTCGATCACGACCACCGCGGGGGTGAGCCGGGACTGGACGGCGACCCGCCTGGTCGCGCCCCGCTCCGGGCACCGTTGAGCGTTCCGAACCCGCTCACCGGGCTCGGCAGCCTGGGCCGCGAGGCGGTCGGCGCGGCCACCGCCCTGCGGGTGTTCACCGCGAGCGGCGTGCTGCGGCCGTACCCGCCGCTCACCGTGGCGCGGCTCGCGACCGCCGCACGCCGGTGGGGCCTGGGTCCCGCGGGTGGCTTCGCGATGCTCGCGGTCCGCAACCCCGGCGGGGCGGGCCTGGTCGACGAGCTCGGTGAGCTGAGCTTCGGCGAGCTCGAGGCTCGTGGCAACGCGCTCGCCCACGCGCTGCGCAACCGCGGCGTCCGGGCCGGCGACGCCGTTGCGGTGCTGTGCCGCAACTCCCGCTACCTGGTGGACGCGACCGCCGCCGCGAGCAAGCTCGGCGCCGACGTCCTGTACCTGAACACCTCGTTCTCCGGCCCCCAGCTGGCCGGCCTGCTGGGGCGCGAGCGGCCGGCGGTCGTGGTGCACGACGAGGAGTTCGCGGGGCTGCTCGATCACGGGACCGCCGCGCCGGCACTGAGGGTCCTCGGCTGGGCCGACGATCCCGCGGCATCCGCCGCGACGGTCGACGAGCTCGTCGCCGACGCCCCGGACACCCCGCTCCAGCCGCCGCCGCGGCCCTCGCGGGTGGTGATGCTGACCTCCGGCACCACCGGCGTACCCAAGGGCGCGCCGCGCAGCGAGGCCGGGTTCGAGGCGGCGGTCGCCATCTTGTCCCGGCTGCCGCTGCGCCGCAGGTGGCGCACGCACGTGGCCGCACCGCTGTTCCACACCTGGGGATGGGCCCACCTGGGTCTGGCGATGCTGTTGGAGTCCGCGGTCGTGCTGCGGCGCCGGTTCGACCCGGAGGAGTGCCTGCGGGTGGTGTCGGAGGAGCGCTGCGACTCCCTCGCGGTCATCCCGGTCATGCTCCAGCGAATCCTCCGGCTGCCCGCGGACGTCCTGGACTCGGCCGACCTCTCCACCTGCAAGGTCGTGGCGTCGTCCGGGTCGGCGCTGCCGGGGGACCTGGCGGTCGCGTGGATGGACCGCTTCGGTGAGCACCTCTACAACGTCTACGGCTCGACCGAGGTGGCCTACGCGACCGTCGCCGACCCGGCCGACCTGCGCGCCGCGCCCGGCACCGCAGGCCGCCCTCCCGCCAACACCGTGGTGCGCCTGTACGACGAGCGCGACCGCCCGGTCCCGCGCGGCGGGACGGGGAGGATCTTCGTCGGCAACAGCCTGCTCTTCGGCGGCTACACCGGTGGGGGCCACAAGGCCGTCGTCGACGGGCTGATGTCCACCGGTGACGTCGGCCGTTTCGACGACGCGGGCCGCCTGTTCGTCGAGGGTCGCGACGACGAGATGATCGTGTCCGGCGGGGAGAACGTCTTCCCCCAGGAGGTCGAGGACTGCCTGGTGCGGCATCCCGGCGTCGTCGAGGCGGCCGCGGTGGGCGTGCCGGACGAGGACTTCGGCCAGCGGCTACGGGCCTTCGTCGTCCCGGCCGGCCCGGACGCCGTGACGGCAGAGGACCTGCAGGCCCACGTCAAGTCCCAGCTCGCCGGCTACAAGGTCCCCCGCGACGTGGTGTTCCTCGACGCCCTGCCCCGCAACGAGACCGGCAAGGTCCTCAAGCGTGAGCTCGCCGGGCGCGAGGCCTCGGGGGCGGGCGGGTGACTCCGGTCGGCGTCGGCGCTCCGGCGCCGCAGTTCGCGATGCGCGACCAGCACGGTGCGACGCTCGACCTGGCGTCGTACCG
>JBIOYO010000486.1:0-8964 GCA_044870175.1 Nocardioidaceae bacterium
GCTCACCGGCCGGGACGCCGCCCGCGCCGAGGCGGTCGCCGCGGACCTGGCCGAGGAGGTGAACGGAGACATCCACGGCATCGCCCTGGACCTCTCAGCCCCGGAGCAGGTCGCCGGCGCGCTGGCGGACGTCGGCGCGGTGGACCACCTGGTCCTCTCGGCCATCGCCCGCGACGCGAGCTCGGTCGCGGCCTACGACGTCGCCGGAGCCCGCTACCTGACCATTATGAAGCTGGTCGGCTACCCCGCCGTGGTCAGCGCGCTCGCCGACCGGCTGTCCCCCGACGGGTCCGTGCTGCTGTTCGGCGGCCGCGCCAAGGACCGGCCGTACCCCGGCTCCACCACTGTGTCCACGGTCAACGGCGGGGTCACCGGCCTGGTTCGCACGCTCGCGCTGGAGCTCAGCCCGCGCCGGGTCAACGCGATCCACCCGGGCATCGTCGCGGACAGCCCGTTCTGGTCCGGTAAGGAGGAGGCCACCACCCGGGTCCGCGAGCACACACCCACGGGCCGCAACGTGACCACCGCCGACATCGTCGACGCCGTGGACTTCCTGGTCCGCAACCGCTCGGTCAACGGCATCGACCTGTACGTCGACGGCGGCTGGCTGCTGCTGTGACTACCGGTCGGTAGCCTGGCGGCATGTCGACCCTCACCGACCTGGTGCTGCTGACCACCGACCCGGCCACCGGGAAGGCGCGCAAGGGGTCGGCGGCGCCCGACGCCGTGCTGGGCGGAGCCCTCCTGCTCGACCTGGTGGCGGCCGGGGCGGTGACGCTGGAGGGCGAGGGGCGGAAGGCACGGGTCGTCGTGGCGAACCCGGCGCCGGTCTCCGACCCGCTACTGGAGCAGGGGCTGGCCCGGCTCCGCGGCCGCAAGCCGGCCAAGGCGCAGAGCGTGGTCACCCGTCTGGCGAAGAAGGCGCGACAGGCGGCGTATGACGCACTGACCGCCGCCGGCCGCGTGCGGCCCCATGAGGAGCACGTGATGGGGGTGTTCCCGGTGACCCGCCACGACGTCGTCGACGTGGCCGGCCGCGAGGCACTGGTCGCGCAGCTGCGCGACGTACTCCTGTCCGACCAGCCGGCCGACGCCCACACCGGCGCCCTCGTCGGCCTGCTGCACGCCGGCGACCTGCTCGGCGTCGTCGTCGACCGGGCGGACCGCAAGCGCGCCAAGGAGCGGGCGAAGCAGGTCAGTGAGGTTGACTGGGCGGCCAAGGGTGTCCGCGACGCGATCGCCGCCGCCAACGCGGCCGTCATGGCCGCGGTCATGGCGGCCGTGGCCGCCGGTGGCGTCGGCGGGAGCAGCTGAACGCCACCGCCGCTGCTGGTTGAGCCGGCGAGCGAAGCGAGCTGTGTCGAAACCATCGTTCCGCCGCGTTGCCTGCCCGCAACATGGATGAACCCCGGCGGTAACGCCGGTGCGGCACCCTGACCCCAACACGACGAGGCAGCGGGGTGGTCAGGATGCTGTGGAGAGTGCGGACCACGCTGTCGGACCGGCCCGGTGCCCTCGCCGGGCTCGCGCACAGCTGCGGCCTGCGGGGGGCGAACATCCTCGGCATGCAGATCTTCCCCGGGGTCCAGGGGGTCACCGACGAGCTGGTCATGCGCGTGCCGGAGTCGTGGACCGACGGCGAGCTGCGGCAGCTCGTCGAGGGCGCCGGCGGCCGGGACGTCGTGGTGGCGCCGTGCACGCCCCACGCTCTCGCCGACGCGCCGACCCGCTACCTCCAGGCGCTGCGACACGTGGTCGACGACCCGGGCCGGCTGGCCCCGGTCCTCGCCGACCTGCTCGACGCCGAGCCTCTGGCCGGCTCCCTGGCCGGACCCCCCGCCGCCGCTGGGCACGACCTGCTCAGCGTCTCGGTGGGCGACGAGGTGGTCACGGTCGCGCGCCAGACCGGGTTCACCCCGACCGAGCACGCCCGGGCGGCGGTGTTCGCCGAGGTGGCCGCCGACCTGCTGGGCCGCTCGCCGGAGCCCGACCCGGAGCCGGCACCGGAGGGGGCGTCGCAGCCGGTCGCACCCGCTCAGGCCTCGGGGGACGCCGGCCTCCGGCTGGGTCGCAGCGCGGACGCCGAGGCGGTCGCGCGGATGGTGGCCCGGTGCTCCGCGGAGACGCTGTCGCGACGCTTCGGCGCGCCCGACACCCGCCCCGGGCTGCAGCAGGCCCGCCGCCTGGCCGCCGGCGGCCTCCTCGCCGTGGCCGGCCAGCAGGTCGTCGGGCTGGCCACCCTGGAGCCGGTCTCCTCCGGCGTGTTCGAGGTCGGCGTCCTGGTCGAGGACGGCTGGCAGCGTCGCGGCGTCGGGACGCGCCTGCTGTCCCTCGCCGCGCGGACCGCGCGTGCCGACGGTGCCCAGGAGGTCGTGGTGCGCACCCGCCCGGACAACCCCGCCGTGCTGGGGCTGGTGATGGCCACCGGGCTCTGCGGCCGGGTCCGCCACGCCGGCGAGCAGATCACCGTCACCGCGAGCCTGCGCGACGTCAAGCCGCTGCCCCGGCTGGCCGCCTCCGGCTGACCCCTGAGGAAGGCCGCCGATAGACTCGGGGTCACCGCCCACCCGAGAGGTCCGAATGAACCTCACCCCTGTCGGCGTACCCGAGAAGTTCGGCGCGCTCGGCCTGACGTACGACGACGTGCTGCTGCTTCCCGGCGAGTCGGACCTGACGCCGGACGAGATCGACACCACGACCCGCCTGACCCGGGAGATCACGCTCAAGGCGCCCCTGGTGTCGGCCGCGATGGACACCGTCACCGAGTCCCGCATGGCGATCGCCATGGCCCGGCAAGGCGGGCTCGGCGTGCTGCACCGCAACCTCTCCGTGACCGACCAGGCCTACCAGGTCGACCTGGTCAAGCGCACCCAGACCGGGATCATCCCCAACCCGGTCACCATCGGCCCCGACGCGACGCTGGAGGAGCTGGACCTGCGCTGCGGGGAGTACCGCGTCTCCGGCCTGCCCGTCGTCGACGTCGGCCAGCGGCTGCTCGGCATCATCACCAACCGCGACCTGCGGTTCACGCCGGTCGCTGAGTGGGCGACGACCAAGGTCGACGAGGTGATGACGCCGATGCCGCTGGTCACCGGGCACGTCGGCATCAGCCGCGAGGAGGCGACCCGGCTGCTGCGCCAGCACAAGCGCGAGCGGCTGCCGATCGTCGACGGCCAGGGGCGCCTCGCCGGCCTGATCACGGTGAAGGACTTCGTGAAGTCCGAGCAGTTCCCGAACACCAGCCAGGACGCCCGGGGCCGACTCCTGGTGGGCGCCGCGATCGGCTACCACGGGGACGCCTGGGAGCGGGCGACCACGCTGGTGGAGGCCGGCGTCGACGTCCTGGTCGCCGACACCGCGCACGGCCACGTGCGGCTGCTGCTGGACATGGTCCGGCGGCTGAAGTCCGACCCCGCCACCCGGCAGGTCCAGCTCATCGGCGGCAACGTGGGCACCCGCGACGGCGCCCAGGCGTTCGTCGACGCCGGCGCCGACGCGGTGAAGGTCGGCGTGGGCCCGGGGTCGATCTGCACCACCCGCGTGGTCACCGGCGTCGGTGTGCCCCAGGTCACGGCGGTGTACGACGCGGCCCGGGCCTGCCGGCCCGCCGGGGTGCCCGTGATCGCCGACGGCGGCCTGCAGTACTCCGGCGACATCGCCAAGGCGCTGGTCGCCGGCGCCGACGCGGTGATGGTCGGCTCGCTGCTGGCCGGCTGCGAGGAGAGCCCGGGCGAGCTGGTCTTCGTCAACGGCAAGCAGTACAAGTCCTACCGAGGCATGGGGTCGCTCGGGGCGATGTCGTCGCGGGGCAAGAAGTCCTACTCCAGGGACCGCTACTTCCAGGCCGACGTACCGAGCGACGACAAGCTCGTCCCCGAGGGCGTCGAGGGCCAGGTCGCCTACCGGGGCCCGCTGTCCGCGGTCGCGCACCAGCTCGTCGGCGGCCTGCACCAGTCGATGTTCTACGTCGGCGCCCGCACCATCCCCGAGCTCCAGCAGCGCGGCCGCTTCGTCCGCATCACCTCGGCCAGCCTCAAGGAGAGCCATCCCCACGACGTCGCGATGATGGCCGAGGCTCCGAACTACTCCGCCGGCTGACCCGCTTCGGGGAGGCGTCTCGTCCTGCGACCACGCGTGACGGACGGGCCGGTGCAGGGGCCGACCTTCATCCCCCTCAGCAACAGTGGTCGCGCCGGTAGGGTTCTGCTGTGCAGGAGATCGAGATCGGCCGGGGCAAGTGGGGGCGGCGGGCCTACTCCTTCGACGACATCGCGATCGTGCCGTCGCGGCGCACGCGGGACCCGGAGGAGGTCTCGACCGCCTGGCAGATCGACGCCTACCGGTTCGAGCTGCCGGTGGTGGCCGCCCCGATGGACTCGGTGATGTCGCCGCAGACGGCGGTGCAGCTCGGGCGGCTCGGCGGGCTCGGAGTGCTCGACCTCGAGGGGCTGTGGACCCGGTACGACGACCCGGCCGGCCTCCTGGAGGAGGTCGCCGGGCTGGAGGCGGATGCCGCGACCCGCCGGCTGCAGGAGATCTACCGGGAGCCGATCCGCGCCGAGCTGGTCGGGCAACGGCTGGGCGAGATGCGCGACTCCGGCGTGACCGTCGCGGGCAGCCTCTCGCCGCAGCGCACCAAGGAGCATGCCAAGTCCGTCGTCGACGCCGGCGTGGACATGTTCGTGATCCGCGGCACGACCGTCTCGGCCGAGCACGTGTCCGGGCAGACCGAGCCGCTGAACCTCAAGGAGTTCATCTACGAGCTCGACGTACCGGTGATCGTCGGGGGCTGCGCGACGTACCAGGCAGCACTGCATCTCATGCGCACCGGTGCCGCCGGGGTCCTGGTCGGCTTCGGCGGGGGTTCTGCGCACACCACCCGCACGGTGCTCGGGGTGGCCGTGCCGATGGCGTCGGCGGTCGCCGACGTGGCCGCCGCACGGCGCGACTACATGGACGAGTCCGGGGGCCGCTACGTGCACGTCATCGCCGACGGCTCGATCGGCAGGTCGGGCGACCTGGCCAAGGCGATCGCCTGCGGCGCGGACGCGGTGATGATCGGCTCGCCGCTGGCCCGCGCCTCCGAGGCACCCGGCCGCGGCTTCCACTGGGGGTCGGAGGCCTGGCACGCCAAGCTCCCCCGCGGCCAGCGGATCCCGATCGGCACCGCCGGCACGCTGGAGGAGATCCTGTTCGGGCCCAGCCGCACCGCGGACGGCACCATGAACCTCGTCGGGGCGCTGCGCCGCTCGATGGCCACGACCGGCTACACCGAGCTGAAGGAGTTCCAGCGGGTCGAGGTCGTCGTCCAGTGACCCCCCCGGGACCGTGACCGCCGCCCTCGGCCCGGCCCAGCGCGCCACCGCGCTGTCGGTGCTTTCCCGCGACGAGGTCGACGTGCTGGTCGTGGGCGGCGGGGTCGTCGGCGCGGGGGTGGCCCTCGACGCGGTCACCCGAGGTCTCTCCGCCGGGCTCGTGGAGCAGCGTGACCTGGCCTCGGGCACGTCCAGCCGGTCCTCCAAGCTGGTGCACGGGGGCGTGCGCTACCTGGAGATGCTGGACTTCGGGCTGGTCAAGGAGGCCCTCGAGGAGCGCGGGCTGCTGCTCACCCGGCTGGCTCCCCACCTGGTGCGTCCGGCGCCGTTCCTCTACCCGCTCACGGCGCACTGGGAGCGCCCGTACGTCGGAGCGGGCCTCGCGCTCTACGACGCCATGGCCTCGGCCGGACGCTACGGCCGCGGCCTGCCCCGGCACCGGCACCTGAGCCGCCGGCACGCGCTGCGCGTGGTGCCCGACCTTCGTCCCGACGCCCTGACCGGCGCCGTGCAGTACTACGACGCCCAGGTCGACGACGCCCGCCTGGTGACCACGATCGCGCGCACGGGCGCCACGCACGGCGCACAGGTGGCCACCCGCACGCGGGTCACCGGGTTCCTGCGCGAGGGGGAGCGGGTGACCGGAGTGCGGGCCACGGACCTGGAGTCGGGCCAGGAGCTGGAGGCGCGCGCCCGGGTCGTGGTCAACGCGGCCGGCGTCTGGACCGACGAGATCCAGGACATGGTCGGCGGCCGGGGGGCGCTGAACGTCCAGGCCAGCAAGGGCATCCACCTGGTGGTGCCGCGCGACCGGATCAGGTCCCAGACCGGGCTGATCCTCCGCACCGAGACGTCGGTGCTGTTCGTCGTGCCCTGGGGCCGGCACTGGATCATCGGCACCACGGACACCCCCTGGGAGCTCGACAAGGCGCACCCGGCCGCGTCCCGCACCGACATCGAGTACCTGCTCACCCTCGCCAACGCCGTGCTCCGCGAGCCGCTGCGCCACGAGGACGTCGAAGGGGTGTACGCAGGGCTGCGGCCCCTGGCCTCGGGGGAGTCCGAGGAGACCAGCCGGATCTCCCGCGAGCACGTGGTGGTGACCCCGGTGCCGGGGCTGGTCATCATCGCCGGCGGCAAGCTCACCACCTACCGGGTGATGGCCGCTGCCGCGGTGGACGCGGCCGCGCACTCGCTCGGCGGCGACGTCGGAGCGTCGATCAGCGACCGGGTGCCGCTCGCCGGCGCCGACGGCTGGGCGGTGCGTCTCAACCAGGCCGAGCGCCTCGCCGAGTCCAGCGGCGTCCACCGGGCCCGCGTCGAGCACCTGGTGAACCGGTACGGCGGCCTGGTCGACGAGCTGCTGGCCATGGTGGCCGCCGAGCCGGACCTCGGCCGCCCGCTCGAGGGCGCGGAGGACTACCTGCGCGTCGAGGTCGTCTACGCGGTGACACACGAGGCGGCCCGGCACCTCGACGACGTGCTGGCGCGGCGGACCCGGATCTCCATCGAGACCTTCGACCGCGGCGTGAGCGCGGCCCGTCCCGCGGCGGAGCTGATGGCCGGCCCGCTCGGCTGGGACGCCGCGCGGGTGGAGCAGCAGGTGGACCACTACCTGCGCCGGGTCCGCGCGGAGCGGCTCAGCCAGCTGGCGCGCACCGACCAGGAGGCGGACGAGGCGCGGATCCAGGTCCGGGACATCGTCTGAGGTCGCCAGGCCCCGTCCGACCCGGGGATGGGGTAGTTTCATGTGCAACGAGATGCTGGCGGCGGAACGGTCGTTGCACGTTTATGCTTCTCGAAGTTTGCCCCGTATGTCCCGTTTTTGAACCCCAGCTCAGGCGGGGGACCGCAGAAACTGCATGTTCATGCAAGTGCGAAACTGCGGGGGTCGTATCCGATTGACCCGGCCGACCTGCCGCGGGCACTCTAGTGGTGGACGAAGGTACGGAAGGTTCGTGGGGCCGACCGGAGCCTTCGCCCCCGAGCTCCCCCCGCTCGGACAATCCCCCCTCCACCCACGACCCAGGGGCGTTTCCCCCCAACGCCCCCAATCCCCCCAAGTGGGAGGCGGGAGTCGAAGGACGCTCGGGTTCCTTCGACCCCGCCTCTTCACGTTCTCGCCTAGTCTCACCCTGTGAGCAGCCACACCGGGCCCCCCGACACGTCCCAGCCCGACTTCGACGTCCTGGTCATCGGCTCCGGCTTCGGCGGCTCGGTGACCGCCCTGCGGCTGGCGGAGAAGGGCTACCGGGTCGGGGTCCTCGAGGCGGGCGCCCGGTTCGAGGACGCGGACTTCGCGGCGACGTCGTGGGACCTGCGCAGGTTCCTGTTCGCGCCGGGGCTCGGCTGCTACGGCATCCAGCGGGTGCACCTGCTGAACGACTGCATGATCCTCGCCGGAGCCGGGGTCGGCGGCGGCTCCCTGGTCTATGCCAACACCCTGTACGAGCCGCCCGACGCCTTCTACGCCGACCCGACCTGGCGTGACGTGGCCGACTGGAAGGCCGAGCTGGCCCCGCACTACGACCAGGCGCGGCGGATGCTCGGCGTGGTGACCAACCCGGTCCGCACCCCCGCCGACGACCTGATGGAACGGGTGGCCACGCAGATGGGCGTCGCCGACAGCTTCCACCCCACGCCCGTCGGGGTGCTGTTCGGCGAGGCGGGCAGACCGGGCGGCGAGCCGGTCGACGACCCGTACTTCGGGGGCGCCGGCCCGGCGCGGCGTACCTGCCTTGCCTGCGGGGAGTGCATGACCGGCTGTCGCCACGGCGCGAAGAACACCCTGGTCAAGAACTACCTGCACCTGGCCGAGCGTCTCGGGGCCACGGTGCTCCCCCTGACCACGGTCACCCGGCTCCGTCCTCGCGCCGGCGGCGGGTACGACGTCACGGTCCGGTACACCAAGGCCGCGGTGTCCCGGCCGTCGGTGACCCGGGTGCTCACTGCCGACCAGGTGGTGCTCGCCGCGGGCGCGCTCGGCACCCAGCGGCTGCTGCACCGGATGCGCGACGAGGGCCACCTGCCGCACGTGTCCGCACGGCTGGGCCACCTAACCCGCACGAACTCCGAGTCGATCCTGGGGGCCGTGGCGCCCGACCGGTCGGTGGACTACAGCACAGGCGTCGCGATCACCTCAAGCTTCCACCCGGAGCCGCAGACCCACGTCGAGCCGGTCCGTTACGGCCGGGGCAGCAACTCGATGTCGCTGCTGCAGACCGTGCTGGTCGACTGGGACGCCCGTGGACCGGGCGTCCGGGCCTGGCTGGGCGCGCTGTGGCGTGCGCGGCGCACGCTGGCGAGGCTCTACGACGTGCGGCACTGGTCGGAGCGCACCGTCATCGCGCTGGTCATGCAGACGCTGGACGGGTCGATCACCACGGTCAGCCGGCGGCAGCGGATCACCGGGCGATGGGGGCTCACGTCCCGCCAGGGCCACGGCACCCCGAACCCGACCTGGATCCCGGCCGGCCACGAGGTCGTGCGGCGGATGGCCGGGCTCCTCGGCGGCGAGGCCGCAGGGTCGGTCGGCGAGGCCTTCCGCAGGCCGCTGACCGCGCACTTCATCGGCGGCTGCGCCATCGGCGCCGACCCGGCGAGCGGCGTCGTGGACGGGTACCAGCGCGTGTTCGGCCACCCCGGGCTC
>JBIOYO010000487.1:0-6867 GCA_044870175.1 Nocardioidaceae bacterium
ACCGCCGGCAGCCGCAGCAGCACGTCGGCGTACGGCGCCACCACGTCGTCGTCGTCCTGGGCGATCACGATCGTGCGCGCGCCCCGGGCCCGCACCTCCTGGATGCCGCTGATCATCTTGTCGTGCAGCAGGTCCCGGCCGAGAGGCGGGACCACGCAGAACACCGGCAGCCGGTCCTCGACCAGCGCGATCGGGCCGTGCTTGAGCTCGCCGGCGGCGAACCCCTCCGCGTGCAGGTACGCCAGCTCCTTCAGCTTCAACGCCCCCTCCAGGGCGACCGGGTACCCCGCGTGCCGGCCGACGAAGAGTACCGAGCGGGCAGTGGCCATCTCGCGCGCGAGGGAGTACACCGACTCCGCGTCGTCGAGGACCCTCTGGATCGCTGTCGGCATGGCGTCCAGCTCGGAGACGATCTCCGCGATCTCGTCGCCGAACCGGGTGCCGCGGACCTGGGCGAGGTAGAGCCCGAGCAGGTAGCAGGCGACGAGCTGGGTGAGGAACCCCTTCGTCGACGCAACTCCGATCTCGGGCCCGGCGTGGGTGTAGATGACCGCGTCGGACTCGCGCGGGATCGTGGACCCGTTGGAGTTGCAGATGGCCAGCACCCGGGACCGCTGCTCCCGGGCGTGCCGGATCGCCATGAGCGTGTCGGCGGTCTCACCGGACTGGCTGATCGCCACCACCAGCGTGTCGCGGGTCAGGATCGGGTCGCGGTAGCGGAACTCCGAGGACAGCTCCACCTCGCACGGCACCCGGGTCCAGTGCTCGATGGCGTACTTGGCGACCATGCCGGCGTAGAAGGACGTGCCGCACGCGATGACGATGATCTTGTCCACCTCGCGCAGGTCGTCCTCGCTGAGCCGGATCTCGTCGAGCTGCAGCAGCCCGTTGGCGTCGTGCCGCCCCAGCAGCGAGTCGGCCACGGCGCGCGGCTGCTCGAAGATCTCCTTGCGCATGAACCAGTCGAAGCCGCCCTTCTCGGCCGCCGACAGGTCCCAGTCCACGTGGAACGGCCTGCCCTCGACAGGTGACCCGTCGAAACCCGTCACCGACACGCCGTCGCGGGTGAGGGTGACCACCTGGTCCTGGCCGAGCTCCAGCGCGTCCCGCGTGTGCTCGATGAACGCCGCGACGTCGGAGGCCAGGAAGAACTCGCCCTCGCCCAGGCCGACGACGAGGGGTGAGCTGCGCCGGGCGGCGACCACGCGACCGGGATCCTCGGCGTCGACGGCGACCAGCGTGAAGGCGCCGTCCAGCCGCCCGCACAGCCCGAGCATCGCCGTGGTCAGGTCGTGGCCCGCCTCGACCTCGGCCTCGAGCAGGTGCGCGGCGACCTCGGTGTCGGTGTCTGAGACCAGCTCGTGGCCGTCCCGCTCCAGGTCCTCACGCAGGGCGGCGAAGTTCTCGATGATGCCGTTGTGCACGACGGCGACCCGGCCGTGGCGGCCACGGTGCGGATGCGCGTTGCGGTCGTTGGGCGGGCCGTGGGTGGCCCAGCGGGTGTGCCCGATGCCGAGGGTCGCAGTGGGGAGTCGCGTGTCCGCGAGCGCCTTGTCCAGGTTGGCCAGCTTGCCCGCGCGCTTGTCACCGGCCAGCGCCCCGTCGTGCACGAGCACGATGCCGGCGGAGTCGTAGCCGCGGTACTCCAGCCGCCGGAGGCCCTCCACCACGACCTCCTCGGCGGACCTCGTCCCGATGTAGCCCACGATTCCGCACATGGCGCCATGCTACGAGAACGCCGGCCCGCAACGCCGACCCGCTCCCTGCGACACAATGCCCGGCATGGGTGCGCCGTCGGCCGACCGCGACCTGTCGCCGTACGTGGAGCTCGGCCGTGCCGACTGGGCGGCGCTCGGGGCGGCCACCGAGCAGCCGCTGACCGCAGCGGAGATCGAGCGGGTCCGCGGCCTGGGCGACAACCTCGACCTCGACGAGGTCAGGCAGGTGTACCTGCCGCTGTCCCGGCTGCTGAGCATGTACGTCGAGAGCGCCGCCTCGCTGTACCGGGCGCAGCGCGAGTTCCTCCGGCAGCCACAGCCGCCGCGCACGCCGTTCGTCATCGGGGTGGGCGGCTCCGTGGCCGTGGGCAAGTCCACCACGGCCCGGGTGCTGCAGCAGATGCTGGCGCACTGGCCGGCGCACCCCGTGGTGTCGCTGGTCACCACCGACGGGTTCCTGTTGCCCAACGCCGAGCTGCGACAACGCGGGCTGCTGCACCGCAAGGGGTTCCCGGAGTCGTACGACCGGCGCGCGCTGCTGCGCTTCGTCATCGACATCAAGTCGGGCAAGGACGAGGTGACCGCGCCGACGTACTCCCACCTGTCCTACGACGTCGTCCCCGACCGGGTGGTCACGGTCCGCCGCCCGGACATCGTGGTCGTCGAAGGCCTCAACGTGCTGCAGCAGGCACCGACCCGCCCCGACGGGCGGCCCAGCCTCGCGGTCAGCGACTTCTTCGACTTCTCGGTGTACGTCGACGCGGCCACCACCGACGTCCGTCGCTGGTACGTCGAGCGGTTCCTCAGGCTGCGCGAGACCGCCTTCCGAGACCCGCGCTCCTACTTCACCCGCTACGCCGACCTCACCGAGGGCGATGCGGTCCTCGAGGCAACCCGGATCTGGGAGGAGATCAACGGCCCCAACCTGGAGCAGAACATCGCGCCGACCCGCAGCCGCGCCACCCTGGTGCTGCGCAAGGCTGGCGACCACTCCGTCGACTGGGTCCGGCTGCGCAAGCTGTGACCCGGCTCTGGGCCGGCCGCGCGGTCAGTCCCGGTCCAGCGCGAGCCGCTCCCGGACGACGTCGGCCAGGCGCTGGGCGACCGCCTCCGCCTCGGCCGCCGTGGCCGCCTCCACCATCACCCTCACGAGCGGTTCCGTGCCGGACTGCCGCAGCAGCACCCGGCCGGTGCCCTCGAGCCCGGCCTGCGCCTCGCCTACCGCGGCGAGCAGCGCCTCGTCGGTCTCGGCACGGGCCTTGTCGACCTCCGGCACGTTGACCAGCACCTGAGGCAGCCGGGTCATCACCGACGCCAGGTCGGCGAGGCTCCGGCCGGTGCGGGCCATGCGGGCGAGCACCTGGAGCGCGGTCAGCAGTCCGTCGCCGGTGGTGGCGTGGTCGCGGAGGATGACGTGCCCGGACTGCTCGCCGCCCAGGGTGCGACCCCGGGCGTGCATCGCCTCGAGCACGTAGCGGTCGCCGACCTTGGTCTGCTCGACCGTGACGCCCTCACGCTGCATCGCCTGGACGAAGCCGAGGTTGCTCATCACCGTCGCGACCACCGTGTCGTCGGCCAGCGCGCCCCGCTCGCGCAGTGCCAGCGCCAGAAGGGCGAGGATCTGGTCGCCGTCGACCACGTTGCCCGCGTGGTCCACCGCCAGGCACCGGTCGGCGTCTCCGTCCACCGCGAACCCCACGTGAGCGCCGTGCTGCACCACGGCCTTCTGCAGCCCCTCGAGGTGGGTGGAGCCGCACCCCTCGTTGATGTTGAGCCCGTTCGGATCCGCGCCCAGCGTCATCACCTCGGCGCCGGCCATGGCCATCGCGGCGGGGCCGGCGACCGAGGCGGCCCCGTGCGCGCAGTCCAGGACCACGCGGAGGCCGTCGAGGCGGATGCCGTCGAGCGTGGACACGAGGTGCCGGGTGTAGTCGTCGACGGCCGGCGAGTAGCTCGACACCCGGCCGACCTTCGCCCCGGTCGGCCGGTGCCACGGCTCGCGCAGCCGGGACTCGATCGCCTGCTCGATCGCGTCGTCGAGCTTGACCCCGCCCCGGGAGAGGAACTTGATGCCGTTGTCTGGCATCGGGTTGTGGCTCGCGGAGATGACTACCCCGAGGTCGGCGTCGAGGCCGTCGGTCAGGTAGGCGACGCCGGGCGTCGGGAGCACGCCGAGCCGCAGGACGTCGACGCCGGCCGAGGCCAGTCCGGCGACGACCGCCGCCTCGAGGAACTCCCCCGAAACGCGGGTGTCCCGGCCGACCACGGCCAGCGGGCGGTGACCCGCGAAGACGCCGCCCTCACCGAGCACGTGGGCCGCTGCCACGGACAGGTCGAGCGCCAGCTCCGCGGTGAGGGTGTCGTTGGCCAGGCCGCGAACGCCGTCCGTGCCGAAGATGCGTGCCAAGAGCGGGCCGGCCCTCAGCGCTTGCTGTACTGGGGCGCCTTGCGGGCCTTCTTCAGGCCCGCCTTCTTGCGCTCGATGACCCGGGCGTCCCGGGTCAGCAAGCCGGCCTTCTTCAGCGACGGCCGGTTGGCCTCGACGTCCACCGCGTTGAGGGCCCTGGCCACACCCAGGCGCAATGCACCGGCCTGCCCGGTGATCCCGCCACCGTGCACGCGGGCGATGATGTCGAAGCGGTCGACCAGGTCGGTGGCGACGAACGGCTCGTTGACCACCTGCTGGTGCAGCTTGTTCGGGAAGTAGGAGTCCAGGGCGCGGCCGTTGATCGTCCAGGAGCCCGTGCCGGGCACCAGCCGCACCCGGGCGACCGCCTGCTTGCGCCGGCCGGTCGCCGCCGCGGGCGCGATCGTGGCGGGCCGCAGCGGGGTGTCGGCCGACGGCGCGCTCTCCGAGCTGTAGGCGATCCCCTGCTCGTCGGCCCGGTAGGTCTCCTCGGCGCCCTCGGCGGTGTCCAGCGTGGTCTCTGTCACGAACGGTGTCCTTCTCGGTCCTGGGTTTCGGGTGCTGGTCGCGTCAGGAGGTCGGCTGCTGCGCCAGCTGGGTGATCTCGAACGGCTGCGCCTTCTGCGCCTGGTGCGGGTGCTCCGGACCGGCGTACACCTTGAGCTTGCGCAGCATCTGCCGGCCCAGGCGGTTCTTGGGCAGCATGCCCCACACTGCCTTCTCGATCGCGCGGCGCGGGTCCTTCTCCAGCAGGTCCCCCAACGTCGTCGACGAGAGGCCGCCGGGGTAGCCCGAGTGCCGGTACGCCAGCTTGGTACTGCGCTTGGTCCCGGACAGCGCCACCTTCTTGGCGTTGACGACGATGACGAAGTCGCCACCGTCGACGTGCGGGGCGAACGTCGGCTTGTGCTTGCCGCGCAACAGGTTCGCCGTCTGGACTGCGAGCCGGCCGAGCACCACGTCGGTCGCGTCGATGACGTACCACTCGCGCTTGATGTCCGCGGGCTTCGGGCTGTACGTGCGCACGGAGGATGCCTCTTGTCTTGGGTCGATTGCTGCGTCGATGGCCTCAGGTGAGGACACGCTGAACCACACGGGTGTGTCCGCGACCGTCAAAGATACCGGGCGGCGGAGGGACCGGTCAAAACGACCGGCACTTGCCGGGCCGCTCCGCGCGGGGGTTAGGTTGGCCGTTAGCCACGCGTGCACATCCGCCACCAGAGGAGCCGACGTGACCGAGACCCTGAGCGCCGAGACCCCCCGTGGCGCGGACTCCACCGAGTCTCTGACCATCCGCGACAACCGTACCGGTCAGGACTACGAGGTCCCCATCGTCGACGGCACGATCAAGGCCACCGAGCTCAGCCAGATCCGCACCGACGACGAGGACACCGGCCTCGCGGTCTACGACCCCGGGTTCACCAACACGGCGTCGTGCCGCAGCTCGGTCACCTACATTGACGGCGACCAGGGGATCCTGGAGTACCGCGGCTACCCGATCGAGCAGCTCGCCGAGCACTCGACGTACCTCGAGGTGGCCTATCTGCTCATCCACGGCGAGCTGCCCACCAAGGAGCAGCACGACGCCTGGGTGCACGAGATCACCTACCACACCTTCGTCCACGAGAACATCCGCACCTTCATCCAGGGCTTCCGCTACGACGCCCACCCGATGGGCATGCTGCTGGCGTCCGTAGGGGCACTGTCGACCTTCTACCCCGAGTCGAGCCGGATCGCCGACCCCGACAACCGGCACATCCAGATCGTGCGGCTGATCGCCAAGATGCCGACACTCGGCGCGTGGTCGTTCCGGCACGCGCAGGGCAAGCCGTACGTCTACCCGGACAACGACCTCGGCTACGCGGCGAACTTCTTGTCGATGCTGTTCAAGATGAGCGAGCACCACTTCGTGGCCGACGAGCGGCTCATCCACGCGCTCGAGGTGCTGTTCATCCTGCACGCAGACCACGAGCAGAACTGCTCCACCAACGCCGTGCGCTCCGTCGGCTCGTCCCAGGTCGACCCGTACTCGTCGGTGGCTGCCGGCATCGCCGCGCTCTACGGCCCCCTGCACGGCGGCGCCAACGAGGCGGTCCTGCGCATGCTGCGCAGGATCGGCGACATCAGCAACGTGCCCGACTTCATCGACGGGGTGAAGAACGGAAAGGAGCGCCTGATGGGCTTCGGCCACCGGGTCTACAAGAACTACGACCCGCGCGCGAAGATCATCAAGCAGGCCAGCGACGACGTCTTCGAGGTCACCGGCGTCAACCCGCTGCTGAAGATCGCGCAGGAGCTGGAGCACATCGCGCTGGAGGACGAGTACTTCGTCAGGCGCAAGCTCTACCCGAACGTCGACTTCTACTCGGGCCTGATCTACGAGGCCCTGCAGTTCCCACCGGAGATGTTCACCGTGCTGTTCGCGATCCCGCGCACGTCGGGCTGGCTGGCCCAGTGGCTGGAGCTGGTCCAGGACCGCGAGCAGAAGATCGCGCGCCCCAAGCAGATCTACACCGGCTTCCGGACCCGGGACTACGAGTCGACCAGCACCCGCTGGGCGTAGAGGCGGTAGGCCAGCTTCTTCGTCGCGCCCGGCGAGCAGCTTGGCCCGGTTCGCCGTACGACGAGCCGCGCTCAGCGGACCCGCTGCACCCGGCCCTCGTCCCACACCGGCGCCGGCGACTCGTAGACGGAGCCGTCCTCGCCGAACACCACGAACCGGTCGAAGCCGCGGGCGAACCA
>JBIOYO010000488.1:0-2933 GCA_044870175.1 Nocardioidaceae bacterium
GCGACCGTTCCAGCCGGGCCAGGCCGGCGTCGGCCTGGGCCTGCGTGGCCTCGGCGACGACCACGTCCTTCCCGGCCCGCGCGCACACCTCGGCGATGCCCGAGCCCATCAGCCCGCAGCCGACCACGCCGACCCGCTCGATCTGTGTCATGCCCGCTCCTCGTCTCCGGCAGAACGGTACCGCCGTGCGCGGGGGCCGGCCGGCGCCGAGCGGCACCGGCGCGCGCCCCACCGCCGGAGTCGACGCTGCAGCGGATCGCGGCCTTCGGGGTCAGCAGCGCCACCCGGAGCTGTCCCGCTGGACCACGGCGAAAGGGATGTGCGGAGAGGGGACCTGGTCGTGGCCGTTCAGCCGGGCCACCAGGGTGTGCACGGCCCGCGCGGCCAGCTCCCGCTTGTCCGGTGCCACGGTGGTGAGGGCCGGATAGCTGAAGGCGCACTCCTCGATGTCGTCGAACCCGACCACGGCGACGTCGTCGGGCACTGCGAGACCGTGTTGGCGCAGTGCCGAGAGCGCCCCCAGCGCAAGCTGGTCGTTGCAGCAGAAGACCGCGTCGAAGGACGCCCCGGACTCCACCAGCGCGTAGACCGCCCGCGCTCCGTCGCCGCGCCGGAAGCTGGCGACGGGGACGAAGAGCCGCTCGTCGTAAGGATGGCCCTCATGCCGATGCGCCAGGCAGTAGCCGGCGACCCGGAGCCGTGCCGCCTCGGCATGCTGGTCAGAGCGGGCGCCTATGACGGCGATCCGGCGGCGCCCACTGGCCAGCAACAAGTGGGTGATCTGGTGCGCGGCCTGGACGTTGTCGATCCGGAGGTGGTCCAGGCCGCTGTCGGAGACCTGCTCGCCCAGGAGGACCACCGGGTTGCGGATGGAGGCACGCTCCAGGTCGGAGGTCGTCAGGCCCAGAGGGCTGAGGATCACCCCGTCCACGACGCCGGGCCGGATACCCGACAAGACCTCGAGCTCCCGCTCCCGCACGCCATTGGTCTGTTCGACGAGAACGGTCAGACCGGCCTGGTCCGCGACGTCGATCACCTGCCCTGCCACCTCGGCGAAGTAGGCCTCGTCGAGCCGTGGCACACCCAGCGCGATCACTCCACTGCGGCCGGTGCGCAGCCCACGTGCTTGCAGGTTCGGACGGTAGCCGAGCTCGTCGACCGCTTTCTGCACTCTCGCGCGCATCTCGGAGCTGACGTAGGGACGGTCGTTGATCACGTTGGACACGCTCTTGATCGAGACGCCCGCCAGGGCTGCGACATCCTTGAGCCCAGCAGCCATCGACACTCCCTCGCCGGCAAGCACCTTGTCGCGCCGTGTTCAACGATGAAAGCATGATCGCCGGGGTCGCCGGAAGCGCGACTCCTCACCGGGCGACCCTTCACCGTCAGTCAGCCTGCGAGAACGTCCCGGGTACACACCGGCTACACAGAGGAGCGCCAGTGGCGTCGACCCCCCCGATCCACCCACGGCCCCAGCTTGCCCGCCCGGAGTGGCACGAGCTCGACGGCACCTGGCAGTTCGCGTACGACGACGAGGTGGTTGGCCTCGCGGTGGCCTGGCAGGACCGGGAGGATGTCTTCGACCGCAGCATCGTGGTCCCGTTCCCGCCGGAGTCGGCCTTGTCCGGCGTACACGAGACCGGCTACCACCCGGTGGCGTGGTACCGGCGCACCTTCCAGTGCCCTCGTCCGGACGCAGACGAGCGGGTCCACCTGACCTTCGGCGCCGTCGACTACCGCGCCATCGTGTGGGTCAACGGCCACCGAGTCGCCAACCACGAGGGCGGCCACACCCCCTTCACCGCCGACATCACCACCGCACTCGTCGACTCCGACGGGGGCTCCGGTGAGCAGGTGCTGGTGGTCCGGGCCGAGGACTGGTACGACGACGTGGGCCAGCCTCGCGGGAAGCAGGACTGGTGGGAGCGGCCGCACGGTGTCTGGTACCACCGCACAACGGGGATCTGGCAGCCGGTGTGGTGGGAGAGGGTCAACGCCACCCACGTCAGCCGCCTGCGCCTCGCACCCGACGTGCTGCAGAGCCGGCTGGACATCGAGGCGCAGCTGGCCCGACCGCTGAAGAACGGTCTGCGGCTCCACGTGCAGGTCGGATGCGGTGGCGACCCCCTCGCCGACACCAGCGTCGCCGTGACCGGGCCGGTGGTGCGGCTCACCGCCGACCTGCCCGTCGCCCGCAACCACCAGGACGCGCACCGGATCACGTGGAGCCCGGAGTCACCGACCCTCCTCGACGTCGAGGTCACCCTGCGGGACGGGGAGCGCGTCGTCGACCGGGTCACCAGCTATACCGGCTTCCGGCGGGTCGGGTATGCCGACGGGCAGTTCCTGCTCAACCACCAGCCGTACTACCTGCGCCTGGTCCTCGCCCAGGGTTACTGGCCCCAGTCCCACCTGGCCGCCCCGAGCCCGGACGCGCTGCGCCGCGAGGTGGAGCTGATCAAGGAGCTCGGCTTCAACGGGGTGCGCGTCCACCAGAAGGTGGAGGACCCGCGCTTCCTGTACTGGTGCGACCGGCTCGGCCTGCTCGCCTGGGGTGAGATGCCCAGCACCTACGAGTACTCCACGACCGCGGTCGAGCGGGTGACCCGTGAGTGGCTGGACGTGGTCAGGCGCGACGTGAACCATCCCAGCGTCGTCACCTGGGTGCCGCTCAACGAGAGCTGGGGGCTGGAGGTTATCGAGGACGACCCCGCGCAGCGGCACTACGCGTCGGCGCTGTTCCACCTGACCAAGGCGCTGGACCCCAGCCGCCCCGCGATCAGCAACGACGGGTGGGAGCACACCGACAGCGACATCTGGGGGGTCCACGACTACGGCCCGAGCCCGCGCGGGCTGGCCGAGCGGTATGGGACGGCGGAGGCGGTGCGGCGCAGCCTCCGCGAGGGACGGCCGGGCCGCCGCCGGGTACTGCT
>JBIOYO010000489.1:0-13963 GCA_044870175.1 Nocardioidaceae bacterium
CCTCACCACCGAGGCCGTCGTCGCGGACAAGCCGGAGAAGGCGCCGGCCATGCCCGGCGGCGGTGACGGCGGCATGGGCGGCATGGACTTCTGAGTCCAGCTCGCCCGCACGGCACCACGCACCCGAGGGGGCCCGGCTGACGCCGGGCCCCCTCGGCGTCAGCGCACTCCGTGCGGGCGGAGCTGCACGCTGATCCGCGGACCCACCGGCCGGGAGGTCTTCGGCACCGCGTGCTCCCAGGTGCGCTGGCACGACCCGCCCATCACCAGTAGGTCGCCGTGCCCCAAGGCGAAGCCCAGCGTCTCCCCGCCGCCGCCCGGGCGCAGCAGCAGCCGCCGCGGCTCACCTAGCGACACGATCGCGACCATGGTGTCCTCGGTGCGGCTGCGGCCGATCCGGTCGCCGTGCCAGGCCACGGAGTCACGGCCGTCGCGGTAGAAGCAGAGGCCCGCAGTGGTGAACGGCTCGCCGAGCTCCGGGGCGTAGTGGGCGCTGAGCCGGTCGCGCGCCTCCGCGAGCACCGGGTGGGGCAGCGGGTCGGCGGCGTCGTAGAAGCACAGCAGCCTGGGCACGTCGACGACGCGGTCGTACATCTGCCGTCGCTCGGCTCGCCACGGGACCCCGCCGACCAGCTCCCCGAAGACCCGGTCCGCACCGTGCAGCCAGCGGGGCAGGTGGTCCACCCAGGCGCCATGCGCCAGCGCAGTCCGCCGCATGGCAGCAAGGGGGCCCAGCGCGGGTTCGGAGAGGTCGTCGAACAGGGACGCCTGGACTTCGACGGTCATGCGCGCCAGCCTACGCGGGTTCGAACAGGCGTTCTACTGCCTGGGGTGGCACGCTTGCGTCCATGAGCAGCCCGCGGCCGGCCTCCCCGCGCACCCGTGTGGTCGCCCTGGTCGTCGTGGTGGGGCTGGTCGCGTCGGCGGCGGCGGCCCTGCTCGCCATCCTGCTCTCGGGCGGCCTCCAGCAGCCGGACGAGCCGGGTGGGCTGCCGCAGCCCCCCTCGCCGGCCGCCGGCGCCGACCCCGGGCTGACCCTCGTGCTGCCCGGCGCGACGGCAGGACGCTGCGCCGCGTTCTCGGTGGAGGTCTTGCGCGGCGCCGAGCAGGCCTTCGCCGGAACGGCTGTCACGGTCGACGACCAGGAGGTGGTCCTCCGGGTCGACCACTGGTACCGCGGCGGCGACGCCGCGCTGGTCCGGCTCACGCCCGGCGGCACCGCGCCTCCGGGGCTGGACGAGGGGCTCGGCTTCGCCGAGGGACGGCGGTACCTGGTCAGCGCGGACGGTGGCGTGGTCACCCCGTGCGGCTTCTCCGCTCCCTGGTCGCCGGCGATGGCCACGGCGTACACCGAGGCGTTCGAGGGCTGATCTCAGGGTCCGGTGGGGTGGAAGCCGGGTGTCGCCGTGTCGGCGCCACGTCGTACGTTGGCAAGGTGACCGACCACAGCCAGGGCGAGGTGGCCGCCCACGTCAGCGAGCTGACCAAGGTCTACGGGGAGGGCCAGGCGGAGGTCCGTGCGCTCGACGGCGTGACCGTCGACCTGTACGCCGGCGAGTTCACCGCGGTCATGGGCCCCTCGGGCTCGGGCAAGTCCACGCTCATGCACTGCTGCGCCGCCCTGGACACCGCGACCAGCGGCACGGTGGTCATCGGCGACACCGACCTGTCGACGCTGAAGGACAAGGCTCTGACCAGGCTGCGCCGCGACCAGATCGGGTTCGTGTTCCAGTCGTTCAACCTCGTGCCGACGCTGACCGCGGAGGAGAACATCCTGCTGCCGCTGTCGATCGCCGGGAAGAAGCCGGACCCGGACTGGTACCAGACGGTGGTCGACACCGTGAACCTATGGGACCGGCTCCGGCACCGGCCCAACGAGCTCTCCGGCGGTCAGCAGCAGCGGGTCGCGGTCGCGCGGGCCCTGGCCAGCCGGCCGGCCATCGTGTTCGCAGACGAGCCCACCGGCAACCTCGACTCCACCTCGGGCGCCGAGGTGCTCACCCTGCTGCGCCGGTCCGTGGACGAGTTCGGCCTGACCGTCGTCATGGTGACCCACGACCCGGTTGCCGCCGCCTTCACCGACCGGGTGGTCTTCCTCGCCGACGGCCGCATCGTGGGCGAGCTGCGCGACCCGACCCGCGAGCAGGTCCTGGAGCGGATGACCGGGCTCGACGCCCGCGCGCTGGACCGGCTCGCGGCGGGGGAGTAGGCGCGCACATGCTGAAGGTGACCTGGCGCAACCTGGTGGCGCGGCGGCTGCGGCTGCTGCTGTCCGCCTTCGCCATCGTGCTCGGGGTGGCGTTCGTCTCCGGGTCGCTGGTCTTCACCGACGCCATGGGCGGGACCTTCGACGACATCATCGAGGGCTCCACGGCCGACGCCGAGGTCGCCTTCAAGGGCGCCAACGACTTCAACTCCGTGCAGGACAGCCGGCTCATGCCGGCCGCGGTGGTCGACCGGCTCGAGGCGCTGCCCGAGGTCGCCTCGGCGCACCCGGGACTCGCCCTCCAGACGGTGTTCGTCGTCGGCGAGGACGGCAAGGTGGTCGGCGGCAACGGACCGCCCGGCCTGGCCTTCAACCCGACCGACGCGACGTCGATCACCGGGCGGCCGGTGCTCTCCCTGGCCGACGGGGAGCTGCCCGACGGCCCGGGCGAGGTTGCTCTGGAGCGCAAGACCGCGGAGCGCGCCGGCGTGGGGGTCGGCGACGACGTGCGGCTGGTCACGCCCGGCACGCCGCCACAGATGACCGCCGAGGTCACCGGGATCGTCGACTTCGGCGGCGGCGGCGTCGCCGGCGCGACGATCACGGTGTTCGACACCGAGTTCATGCAGGAGCGGTTCTTCGGCGGCCGGAACGCGTTCATGACCGTGTCCCTCAACGCCGCCGACGGGGTCTCCCAGGAGCAGCTCGCCGACGCGGTGCGCCCGTTGCTGCCGCCGGGTGTCGAGGTCACCACCGGTGACGACCAGGCGGCGGAGCAGCAGAAGTCGCTGGACGAGGTCCTCGGCTTCATCCAGACCTTCCTGCTGGTGTTCGCCGGAGTCGCGCTCGTGGTCGGCATCTTCATGATCATCAACACGTTCTCGATCCTGGTCGCCCAGCGCACCCGGGAGCTGGCGCTGCTGCGGGCGATGGGCGCCTCCCGCGGTCAGGTCATGGGGTCGGTCGTGCTGGAGGCGGCTGCAGTCGGCGTGCTCGGCTCGACCGTCGGCCTCGGCGTCGGCTACCTGCTGGCCCTCGGCCTGAAGGCGCTGTTCGGCTCCTTCGGGCTCGACCTCGGGGCGGCTCAGTTCACCGTGAGCCTGAGCACCGTCGTGGCGTCGTACCTCGTCGGGGTCCTGGTCACCGTCGCCGCCGCGGTCCTGCCGGCCCGGCGGGCGGCGAAGGTGGCCCCGGTCGCGGCGCTCCGCGACGACGTCGCGCTGCCGGAGGCGGCTCTGCGCCGCCGCGTGGTCGCCGGGCTGGGCCTGGCGGTGCTCGGTGTGGTCTGCGTGGTGGTGGGGTTCTCAAGGGAGGGCCGAACCGCGCTGAGCCTGCTCGGCACCGGCATGCTGCTGGTCCTGGTCGGCGTCACGCTGGTCAGCGCCCTCGTGGGCCGCCCGGTCATCCACGCCTTCGGCCTGGTCTACCGGCGCCTGTTCGGCACCGTCGGCGCGCTCGCGACCGAGAACTCCCTGCGCAACCCACGGCGCATGTCGGCCACCGCCAGCGCGCTGATGGTCGGGCTCACACTGGTCACCCTGGTCGCCGTCCTCGGCGCCTCGGCGTCGGCCAGCACCGACACCGCGGTCGGCAAGTCCGTGACGTCGCAGTTCATCGTGTCGAACGTGGTCGGCCAGCCGTTCTCGACCGACGTCGCCAAGCAGATCGCCCAGGTCGACGGCGTCGCCGGCGTGGCGGCGGTCCGCACAGCGTTCCCCAAGGTGGACGGCGAGGACACGTTCGTGGCCGCGTTGGACCCGAAGGCGCTCGGGCTGGCGCTGGCCGTGCCGATCCGGTCGGGCTCGCTCGCCGAGCTCGGACCGGGCACGGTCGCGGTCAACGACCAGACCGCCGAGCAGAAGGGACTGAAGGTCGGCGACACCGTGACGATGGCGTTCCAGGGCGGCGACGTGCGGCTCAGGGTGGTGGCCACCTTCGACAACAACCCCGCGGTCCCAGGTGCCTGGCTGGTCACCTACGGCACCTTCGCCAAGGGTGGGCTCGCGCCGCTGGACTCCACCGTGTTCGTGACCAAGGCGCCCGGCGCGGACACCGGCGCCGTCCGCGAGGACATCGAGAAGATCACCGCCGACCTGCCGACCGTCACGGTCAAGGACCCGGAGGGCTACGCCGCGGAGCAGAAGGAGCAGATCAACCAGTTCCTCTACTTCATCTACGGTCTGCTCGGCCTGTCCGTGGTCATCGCGACGCTCGGCGTGGTCAACACGCTGAGCCTGTCGGTCATCGAGCGGACCCGGGAGATCGGGCTGCTGCGCGCCGTGGGGCTCGCCCGGCGGCAGCTGCGCACGATGATCCGGCTCGAGGCGGTGGTTGTCGGCGTGTTCGGGGCCTTGCTGGGTGTGTCGCTGGGGCTGGCGTTCGGCGTCGGCCTGGTCCGGGCGCTGCGCGACGACGGGCTGACCGACCTGGCCATCCCGGTCGCCGGGCTGACGCTGTTCGTCCTCGCGGCCGGCGCCCTCGGTGTCCTGGCGGCGGTCTTCCCGGCCCGCCGCGCCGCTCGGCTCGACGTGCTCCGGGCCATCTACACCGAGTAGCCGGGCGGGCTCGTCCCAGAGGTGCCGGCCAAGGCAAAGGCTGGTCGCATGTGGCCCCGGCCACACTCTCCGCGGTTATGGTGTCCCGAGGGGGTGGAGGGGAAGGCACGCATGTCCGATGTGATCACGCCGGCTCGGGCGAAGCCGGTCGTGCACAAGCACGTCCTGGTACGCGAGTACGTCCGCGACCTCGTGGACGGCGCCGAACCGGGCTCTCCGGCACCGTCCGAGCGGGAGCTGGTCCAGCAGTTCGGCGTCGCCCGGATGACAGTACGGCAGGCGCTCGACGCTCTCGTGGCGGAGGGTCTGCTGGAGCGGATCCCGGGCCGCGGCACCTTCGTCGCCCGCGCCAAGATCGACGTCCAGGTGCGGCTGTCCAGCTACACCGAGGAGATGGGCCGGCGCGGCATGAAGCCGGACGCGCGCACGCTGCTGGCCCGCATGGAGTCGGCTGGCCCGGGCGTGGCCCGAGCCCTGGAGATCGCGGTCGGCGACCCGGTCGTGCACTGGCAGCGGCTGCGCTTCGCCGACGGCGCGCCGATGTGCCTGGAGGACGCCTACCTCTCCGACGGCCTCCTGCCCGGGTTCTTGGACAACCCGCTGCCGATGTCGTTGTACGCCGAGCTGGACCGGCGCGGCCTGATGCCGACGTGGGGCGAGGACTCCGTCGACGCCGACCGGGCCCGGCCCGAGGAGGCCGAGCTGCTCGGCACCGGCTCCGACGCCCCGGTGCTGCGCATCGCCCGCCGCGCGTTCGCCCGCGACCTCGCCGTGGAGGTGTCCCGGTCCACCTACCGCGCCGACCGGTACACCTTGTGGGTGCCGCTGGCCCGTCCGAGGCACCCGGTCCGGCGCTGAGCCCCCCGGTCGCAGGCCTGCTGCTTGCCGCGGGAGCGGGCAGCAGGCTCAGAGCGCCCAAGGCGCTGCTGCGCCGCCCCGACCAGACCCCGTACCTGACCGGCGCCGTGGACGCGCTGCTCGGCGGCGGCTGCGCCGCGGTGACCGTGGCGCTCGGAGCGGAGGGCGGCCGTGCCAGGACGCTGCTGGCGCCGCGAGACCGGCTGGCCGTGGTCGTGGCCGGCGACTGGCGGGTCGGCCTGAGCGCGTCGCTGCGTGCCGGCCTCACCTCGCTGGCCGCCGGATCCGCCGAGGGCGCCCTGGTGTCGCTCGTGGACCTGGTTGACGTCGGCGAGGAGGTCGTGGCCCGCGTGCTCGGGGCGGCGACCGGCCCGGACGCGCTGGCGCGGGCGACGTACGCGGGGACCCCCGGGCACCCGGTCCTGCTCGGCCGCGCGCACTGGGCTGCCGTGCTGGCCTCGCTGACCGGAGACGAGGGCGCGCGAGGCTACCTCGCCACCCGCCGGCCCCGTGCCGTGGAGTGCGGTGACCTCGCGACCGGCCTGGACGTCGACCGGGCGGAGGACCTGCCGTAGCCCAATCTGTCAAGGGCAACTTGACAAAACCTCGGATGTCAAGGAACTCTTGACGCCATGACGCACCCATCATCCACCTCACCCGGCGCCCGGCCGACCCGGTCCATCCAGGACCCCGCCTGGCCGCTCACCTTCTACGGCATCAACGAGCGGACCCCCGGCCCGCAGTGGCGCGAGCTCTTCGAGGCGACCTGGCCGGCCTACCGGCGCTGGTACCTGTCGGAGGGCATCGAGCCCCGCCCGCACCTCGCCGAGGCCCGCCGCCACCTCACCGCGCACATGCCCGAGCTGGTGCCGACCTGGGAACGGCTATGCGAGCTGGCGGACGGCGACGAGCTCGCCGCGACCTTCCTCACGGGGTGGCACCCGCCGGCCTTCCTCCCCGGCTGCGCCCAGGCGGTGGTGCGCGAGGGTCCACCCGGGCTGGCGCGGAACTACGACTACGACCCGGACCTCTGCGAGCGCGTGGTGATGTCGACGGCCTGGACGGGGCGGCGCGTGCTGGGCACGAGCGACTGCCTGTGGGGACTGCTCGACGGGATGAACGACGACGGGCTGGCCGCCTCGCTCGCCTTCGGTGGCCGGCCGGGCTCTGCGCGAGGGTTCGGCATCCCGCTCGTCGTCCGGTACCTGCTGGAGACCGCGACGACCGTGGCGGAGGCCGAGGACGCGCTCTCCGGGCTGCCCGTGAGCATGGCGTACAACCTGACCGTGCTGGACCGGCACGGCGAGGCCGCCACCTTCTTCGTCGCGCCCGGCGAGCAGGTGGCCCGGTTCGACGAGCCGGTGGCCACGAACCATCGAGGCCACGCGCCGGAGTGGCCCGAGCACGCCCGGCGGTTCCGCAGCGTCGAGCGCAAGGACGCCCTGAGCACGCGCGTGGCCGGCGGCCGGGACCTGGACGCGGTCGCCGCGGCGCTCCTCGAGGCGCCGTTGTACAACACCGACTGGTCGCGCGGCTTCGGCACCGTCTACACCGCGGTGTACCGCCCCGGAGAGGGCGCGGTGGACTACCTGTGGCCCGGGTCGGCCTGGCGGCGCGAGTTCGGCTCCCCGAGCGGGACGCACCTGGTCCTGCCCACCCTGCCGGACCCTGTTGACTCCCCGTCGCACCCTCTCGACACTGGCCGCATGACGACGTCGCCAGCCCCTGGACGGGTCGACGAGCTGGCCCGGCAGGCGCGGGACGCGGTGGCCGCGCTGGCGGCCCTCGACGACCCAGCGGCGTTCCATGCGCTGCTGGAGCTCAGCCAGCACGTGGGGGAGAGCCTGGGGACCTCCGCCCGCACCCTGGCCGCAAGCAGGTCTTGGTCCGGCGTCGCCGACGAGGCCGGCGTGACCCGCCAGGCCGCCTGGTCCCGGTGGCGCCACTGAGCGAAGCGAAGGGGGTTGAGCCGGGCGAGCGGCCTGCCGCGAGACCGTGTCGAAGCCTGGTGAGTGTGGGCTCGGACCCCGCCTCGGCTCGGAGGTTTCGACACGCCTCACTCCGTTCGGCGGTGGTTCCTGAGCCTGTCGAAGGGCTCAACCACAGGGAGCGGGGTGGGCTCTGCCGGCTCACGCCAGCCCGGCGTGGCGCAGGTGCAGCCACAGCTCCGCCGCGGTGTCGGCGTCGTCGACGTCCAGGCCGCTGACCTCGCGGCAGCGGCCGATGCGGTGGCGCAGGGTGTTGCGGTGCACGCGCAGATCGCGGGCCGCGGCGTCCCAGTGGCCACGGTGGCGCAGGTACGCCGCCAGGGCGCCGACCAGGTCGCCGCGCCGGTGCGCGACCAGCCGGTCCACTCCCGGCGCCACGTCCGGCGCGGCGCAGGCCCGCGGCCGGTCGAGCACTCCGGCCGCGAGGGAGGCCACGCGCTCCTGCAGCCCGACCCGGATCTCGTGCAGCCCGGCAGTCGGCACGGGAGCAGTCACGACGGCGGTCATCCCACCGTCGAGCTCGCGGAGGGCCGCCTCCAGCCGGTCCGGGTCCCCGAGCACGCCCGGTAGCACGAACCAGGCCGGCTCGTCCTCGCCGCACGGTCCCGGGTACGCGTCACCCGCCCAGCCCAGGACGGCGTCGGCGACCAGGTCCCGGGCGCGAGCCGGGTCGCCTGCGACGGCCGCGCGGACCGTGAGCACGCGGACGTGCCCGCCCACGAACGGCAGCCCGAACCGGGAGACCAGCCGCAGCGCCGCCTCGACCTGTCCCATGTCGAGCAGCGCTGCGACCGCCTGCCGGCGGGCGGTGTCGGCGGCGCCTGCCTGGGCGAGGCGGGCCCGGGTCAGGCTGAGCAGGGCGCTGGCGGTCACCGCGAGCCGGCGTTCGGTGGTGCCTAGCCGGTGGTCGGAGCCGACGACCAGCTGGCCGACCACCCGCTCCCGGACGGTCAGCGGCAGCATCGCGATGGTCTCGGGCCCGAGGTCGAAGCTGGCCGAGGAGTGGGCGCCGGCCAGGTGCAGGCGGTCGGCCTCGTCGGCCGCGGCCGCGGCCCGCGGCACCTGGCCGACCGGGTAGACCCGCTCCACCGCGCCGGTCCCGTCCAGCGTGGCCACCCACGACCGCAGCAACCTCGCCAGCGTGCGGACGACCTCGCCCTCCGGGTCGTCTGCGAGCAGGGCGCCTGTCAGCGCGTGGTGTCCGGAGATCGCGTCGCGCAGCTCCTGGCCGGCCGAGTGCGTGCGGGCCCGCCAGTAGGTCTGGGTGATGGTCAGGAACGGCGTGGGCGGCGGGACCACGAGCAGCGGCAGCTGCTGGCCGCGGCAGGCGGCCACCAGGGCGGTTGGCACGCCGGCGTGCGTCGGGCCGACCCCGAAGCCCAGCGCGGCGACGCCGGTGTCGCGGAGGCTCGCGACGTACCGGGTGCAGCCGACGTCGCTCAGCGGCAGGGTGATGCCGGTGGTCAGCAGCAGCTCGCCGCCATTGAGGTACGCCGTCGGGTCGGCCAGCTCGCTCACGTGCACCGCGGTGATGGGGGTCTGCGGCGCCTCGAACCCCGGCGCCGGGGCGAGGTGCTCGCCCAGCAGCGAGCACAGCTGGGACACGGTCGGCACGGACATGGTCAGATGATCCAACTCGCCTGGGACTTGTGCAAGTCATCTGAGGAACGACGTGGGCGAGCGGGCCAGCATGGCGGCATGACCATCTCCTCGCCCTCCGCCGAGACCGTCGCCGGCGTCGAGCAGCGCCGGCTGCTCCGCACCGCCGTACCCGGCCCCCGTTCCCAGCAGCTGCACGAGCGCCGCCGCCACAGCGTCTCCGACTCGTTCGGCATCGTCCTCCCGGTCTTCGTCGAGCGGGCCGGCGGGGGGATCATCGTCGACGTCGACGGCAACCACCTGGTCGACCTGGCCTCTGGCATCGCGGTCACCAGCGTCGGCGCGTCGCACCCGCGCGTGGTGGAGCGGATCGCCGAGCAGGCCGCCCGGTTCACCCACACCTGCTTCATGGTCACCGAGTACTCCGAGTACGTCGAGCTGTGCGAGGCGCTGGTGCGGATCACCCCCGGCGACCACGAGAAGCGCGCCGCGCTGTTCTCCACCGGCGCGGAGGCGGTGGAGAACGCGGTCAAGGTGGCCCGCGCCGCCACCGGCCGACCGGCAGTCGTCACGCTGGGCCACGCATACCACGGCCGGACCCTGCTCACCATGTCGATGACGGCGAAGAACGTGCCGTACAAGAACGACTTCGGCCCGTTCGCGCCGGAGGTCTACCGGGTGCCCTCGCCGTACCCGTACCGCTGGCTGACCGGCCCGGAGCGCGCCGCCGACGAGGCCTACGACGCCCTGGTCGAGGCGGTCACCACCCAGATCGGCGCGCACCACGTGGCCGCCATCGTCATCGAGCCGGTCCAGGGCGAGGGCGGCTTCATCCCGATGCCCCAGGGCTACCTGCCCAAGGTGGCGGCGTTCGCCCGCGAGCACGGCATCGTGCTGATCGCCGACGAGATCCAAAGCGGCATGGGTCGCACCGGCCGCATGTTCGCCGTCGAGCACGACGGCGTCGTGCCGGACATGGTCACCGTGGCCAAGGCGCTGGGCGGGGGCATGCCGATCGCGGGCGTGGTGGGCCGCGCTGACCTGATGAACGCGGTGCCGGCCGGCGGGCTGGGCGGCACCTACGCCGGCAACCCGGTCGCGTGCGCCGCCGCCCTCGCCGCCATCGAGGTCATCGAGGGCGAGGACCTCCCGGCGCGTGCCGCGGAGATCGAGAGGCAGGCGCTGCCCCGGTTGCAGGCGCTGGCCGGCCCGGGCTCCGTCGTGGGCGACGTCCGGGGCCGCGGCGCCATGCTCGCCATGGAGATGGTCCGGCCCGGCACCAAGGAGCCCGCCCCCGACCTGGCCAAGGCCGTGTCCGCGGCCTGCCACGCCGACGGCGTGCTCGTGCTCGTCTGTGGCACGTTCGGCAACGTCGTGCGGCTGCTGCCGCCGCTGGTGATCGGCGAGCAGCTGCTGGCCGACGCCCTCGACGTGGTCGAGGCCGCCGTCGGCTCGGTCTCGTGACGACGACCGCCGACCCGACCGCGCAGGTCGCGCCGGCCAGCCGGGCGGACGGCGAGGACGCCGGTCACGACCCGCGCACCGGCAGCCTGCTCGGCGGCGTGCCGCACAGCTCGCCGGCCGAGGTCGACGCGGCGGTGGCCGCCGCGGTCGCGGCAGCCGACCCGGCGGCGGCGGCCTCGCCCGCCGAACGGCGGGCGTGGCTGGGCGCTGTCGCCGATGCGCTGGACCGCCACGCCGACGAGCTGGTCGCCACGGCGGACGCGGAGACCGCGCTGGGGACCGCCCGCCTGACCGGCGAGGTCGCCCGGATGTCGGGACAGCTGCGCTTCTACGCCGACGTCGCCGTGGAGGGCTCCTACCTGGGAGCGGCCCTGGACCGCCCTGTGCCGGACCGCGGCGGGGTCGGTCCGCTGGCCCGGGTGCACGTGCCCCTGGGGCCGGTGGCGGTCTTCGGCGCGAGCAACTTCCCCTTCGCCTTCGGCGTGCTCGGCAACGACACCGCCTCCGCGCTGGCAGCCGGCTGCCCGGTGGTCACCAAGACCCATCCCGCCCACCCACTGCTGTCCCGGCGGCTGGTGGAGGTCGCCCGCACCGCGCTGGCCGCGGCCGGCGGGCCCGAGGGGCTGCTCGGATCGGTGGTCGGGCTGGACGCCGGCGCCCGGCTGGTCCGGCACCCCGGCGTCCGCGCGGTCGCGTTCACCGGCTCCCAGCGCGGCGGGACGGCGCTGTGGCGCATGGCCAACCAGCGTGAGGTCGTCGTCCCGGTGTACGCCGAGATGGGCACGGTCAACCCGGTCGTGGTGACCCCGGGAGCGGCCGGACGGATGGCTCAGGTCGCAGCCGGCTTCGTGGGGTCGTTCACCCTGGGGCATGGCCAGTTCTGCACCAAGCCGGGGCTGATGCTGGGCCCGGCCGGCACGGCCGGCGCGGTCGCGGCGGCGCTGGCGGCCGCCTCGCCGGAGCCGGTCATGCTCACCGAGGCCGTCGCCGACGGCGTCCGGGCCGGCCTCGCCCGGCTCGAGGCCGCCGGAGCCTCGCTCGTCGCGTGCCGCGGTGGCGAGGGGCCCGGCTGGTCTGCGCCTGCAGCCGTGCTGACCGCGCCGCTGTCCGCGCTGACCCCCGGCAGCGACCTGCTCGAGGAGTGCTTCGGCCCGGTGGCGCTGGTCGCCGAGTACGACGACCTGGGCGCGGCCCTCGACACCGTCGACCGGCTGCAGAACGCGCTGGCCGCCAGCGCCTTCCTCGGCGACCCGGCCGGCGCCGACCCCGACGCCGCGCGCGTCCTGGACCGCCTGCAGCGGAAGGTCGGCCGCGTGGTCGTCGACGACTGGCCCACCGGCGTGGCGTTCACCTGGGCCCAGCACCACGGCGGCCCGTGGCCTGCGACGTCCAACCCCCAGGTGACCTCCGTAGGCGCCGCGGCGCTGGGCCGGTTCGTCCGGCCGGTCGCGTTCCAGGGGGTGCCGGACGCGCTGCTCCCGCCGGCGCTGGCGCCGGACAACCCGTGGCGGCTGCCGCGCCGGGTCGACGGGGTCCTGACTGCGCCAGAGCCGGCGGTCGGGGAGTCGCCGTGACCGGCATCCTGGACGGCGTCCTCGTCGCGGACTTCAGCAGGGTCCTCGCCGGGCCGCTGGCCACCGCCACGCTCGCCGACCTCGGCGCCACCGTGGTCAAGGTGGAGCGGCCCGGCACCGGCGACGACACCAGGGGCTGGGGACCGCCGTGGACCGCGACCACCAGCGCCTACTTCGAGAGCGCCAACCGCTCCAAGCAGAGCATCACCCTGGACCTCGACGACCCCGACGACCGGGCCACCGCGGTCGGCCTGGCCCTGCGCGCCGACGTCCTGGTGGAGAACTTCCGCACCGGAGCCCTGGACCGGCGCGGCCTGGGCTACGAGGAGCTCTCCGCCGACAACCCCGGGCTGGTGTACTGCTCGGTCACCGGCTTCGGCTCCGGCGCCGGCGCCGACCTGCCCGGCTACGACTTCTTGGTGCAGGCGCTCGGCGGCCTGATGAGCATCACCGGGCCCGTCGACGGCGAGCCGACCAAGGCCGGGGTGGCCCTCGTCGACGTGCTCACCAGCAAGGACGCAACCATCGGCATCCTGGCGGCCCTGGTGGAGCGAGATCGGTCCGGGCTCGGTCAGCGGGTCGAGGTCAACCTGCTCTCCTCGCTGCTCGCGGCGCTGGTCAACCAGGCGTCGTCGTACCTGGCCACCGGGACGCCACCGGGGCGGATGGGCAACCGGCACCCCTCGATCGCGCCGTATGAGACGCTGCGCTGCGCCGACGGCGTCCTCGCGGTCGCCTGCGGCAACGACACCCAGTTCCGCCGCCTCGCGGCCGCCGTGGACGCGCCGCACCTGGCCGACGACCTCCGGTTCGCCCGCAACGCCGACCGCGTCGTCAACCGCGGTGCCCTGGTCGACCGGCTCGAGGCCCAGCTCGCCGCCGGCCCGGTCGCGACCTGGGTCGAGCGGCTCACCGACGCCGGCGTGCCGGCCGGCGAGGTCGAGGACATCGGCTCCGCGCTCGCGCTGGCCGACCGCCTGGGGCTGCGCCCCCGCGTCCCGGTCGGCGCCGGCGAGGTCGACCAGGTCCGCAACCCGGTCACCTTCTCCCGGACGCCGGTCGACGCCTACCGGCGCCCGCCCCGGCTCGGCGAGCACGACCACGCCGTGCGCGCCTCCCTCCACCTGTCCACCCCCACAACCGCGACGAGGACCCGATGACCACCCAGCAGAAGCGCGTCACCCTCAACCCGCTCGACCTCGCCGGGGTCGACGACCTGCTCAGCCCCGAGGAGAAGGCAGTGCGCGGCTCCGTCCGGCAGATGTGCGAGCAGCGCATCGCGCCGTACGTCGCGGACTGGTTCGAGCAGGGCACCGTGCCCGACCCGCAGAGCCTGATGAAGGAGCTCGGCGCGCTCGGTGTCCTCGGCATGCACCTGGAGGGCTACGGCTGCGCCGGCATGAGCGCCACCGAGTACGGCCTGGCCTGCCTGGAGCTGGAGGCCGTCGACTCCGGCATCCGGTCGATGGTCTCGGTGCAGGGCTCGCTGGCGATGTACGCGCTGTGGCGGTGGGCCGCCGAGGCGCTGAAGGAGCAGTGGCTGCCAGCCATGGCCGCGGGCGAGGCGATCGGCTGCTTCGGCCTCACCGAGCCCGACCACGGCTCCGACCCGGGCAGCATGCGCACCTACGCGACCCGCTCGGGGGGCGACTGGGTGCTCAACGGCCGCAAGGCGTGGATCACCAACGGCTCGGTCGCGGACCTGGCGGTGGTCTGGGC
>JBIOYO010000490.1:0-2957 GCA_044870175.1 Nocardioidaceae bacterium
CAGCTGAATGGACTTCGCGTTCGACGCCAGGACGGAGGAGCTGCGCGCAGGCCTCCTCGACCTCATGGACCGGCGCATCCACCCCGCCGAGGCGGTGTTCCGCGACCAGCTCGACCGGCTGGAGGACCGGTGGGCGTGGGACTCCGTGCCGGTGCTCGCCGAGCTGCGCGCCGAGGCCCGCAGCCGGGGGCTGTGGAACCTGTTCCTGCCCGGGGAGCACGGCGCCGGGCTGACCAACCTCCAGTACGCGCCCCTCGCGGAGATCACCGGCCGGAGCATCCAGCTGGCGCCTGCGGTCCTCAACTGCGCTGCGCCCGACACCGGCAACATCGAGGTGCTGGCCCAGTTCGGCACGGCCGCGCAGAAGAAGGAGTGGCTGCAGCCCTTGCTGGACGGCGAGATCCGCTCCGCGTTCGCCATGACCGAGCCGGACGTCGCGTCGTCGGACGCCACGAACATCGACACCCGCATCGAGCGCGACGGCAGCGCCTACGTCGTCAACGGCCGGAAGTGGTGGATCACCGGCGCCATGAACCCGAACGCGCGGCTCTTCATCGTGATGGGCAAGACCGACCCGACCGCGGAGCGGCACCGGCAGCAGTCGATGATCCTGGTCCCCAGGGACACCCCCGGCGTGGAGGTCGAGCGCGGCCTGGACGTCTTCGGGTACGACGACCACGAGCACGGAGGCCACGCCGAGCTGACGTTCTCCGGCGTCCGGGTCCCCGCCGAGAACCTCGTCGGCGGCGAGGGCGACGGGTTCGCGATCGCCCAGGCACGGCTGGGACCTGGCCGCATCCACCATTGCATGCGAGCCATCGGCGTCGCTGAGCTGGCGATCGAGCTCATGTGCGCGCGGGCGGCGGAGCGGGTTGCGTTCGGCCGCCGGATCGCAGACCAGGGGGTGGTCCGAGAGTGGATCGCGGAGTCGCGGGTTCGCGTCGAGCAGCTGCGGCTGCTGGTGCTCAAGACCGCCTGGCTGATGGACACCGTCGGCAACAAGGGCGCGCACTCGGAGATCCAGGCGATCAAGATAGCCACGCCCAGCACCGTGCAGTGGGTGCTCGACAAGGCCATCCAGGTGCACGGGGCGGGCGGGCTGTCCCAGGACTTCCCTCTCGCGAGCGCCTACGCCGCCATCCGCACCCTCCGGCTCGCCGACGGCCCGGACGAGGTGCACAAGAGCGCGCTGGCCCGCGCCGAGCTGCGCCGGCAGTCAGGTCGCTGACCGAGCCCCAGGGAGAGCCATGCGTCGCACCACGTTCACCGAGGACCACGAGTCCTTCCGCAGCACCCTCCGCACGTTCATCGAGACCAAGGTGGTCCCGCGCTTCCCGGAGTGGTACGCCGCGGGGCAGGTGCCGCGCGAGTTCTACCACGAGCTCGGCGCGCTGGGCCTCTTCGGCATCGAGGTTCCCGAGGAGCTGGGCGGCGCCGGGATCCGGTCGTTCAAGTACGCCGCCGTGCAGACCGAGGAGGTCACCCGGGCCGCGGTGTCCTTCGGCGGCTCGGGCGTCCACGCGGGCCTGTGCCTGCCGTACCTGATGAAGCTCGGCACCGAGGAGCAGAAGAAGCGCTGGCTGCCGACGGCGGTCACCGGCGAGACCATGTTCGCGATCGCGATGACCGAGCCAGGCACCGGCTCCGACCTCGCCGGCATGCGGACCACCGCGAGGCGCTCCGCCGACGGCAGCCACTACGTGCTCAACGGCGCCAAGACCTTCATCACCGGAGGCGTCCACGCGGACCGCGTGATCGTCTGCGCGCGCACGTCGCCGCCGCGGGAGGACGACCGCCGGTTCGGCATCTCCCTGCTCGTCGTGGACGCCAGGTCGGATGGGTACACCGTGGGCCGCAAGCTGGACAAGCTCGGCCTGCGGACCTCCGACACCGCCGAGCTCGCCTTCCACGACGTGAAGGTCCCTGCCGACGACCTTCTCGGCGAGGAGAACCACGGCTTCTCCTACCTCGGCCAGAACCTCCCGCGGGAGCGGCTGACCATCGCCTACGGCGCCTACGCGCAGGCCGCCGCCGCCGTACGGTTCACCAAGCAGTACACGAAGGAGCGCACGGTGTTCGGCCAGCCGGTCGCGGAGTTCCAGAACACCAAGTTCGAGCTGGCCGCGTGCCGGGCCGAGGTGGACGCCGCCCAGGCGGTCGCCGACCGCGCCCTGGAGGCGCTGGACGCCGAGGAGCTTACCCCCGCCGAAGCGGCCTCGGCGAAGCTGTTCTGCACCGAGGTCGCCCACCGCGTCATCGACCGGTGCCTGCAGCTGCACGGCGGCTACGGCTTCGTCACCGAGTACCCGATCGCCCGCCTGTACGCCGACGAGCGCGTGAACCGGATCTACGGCGGAACCTCGGAGGTGATGAAGATGATCATCGCCAAGGACATGGGGCTGTAGTCCGCGGGTCACGCAGGCAGGGCCGCCGACGCGGCGAGCGAAGCCAGCCGCTGGTTGAGCCGGCGAGCTTGCGAGCCGTGTCGAAACCAAGGTGGGCGGTGGCAGAGTCCGAGCCCATGTTCATCGGGTTTCGACACGGTCTCGCCTAGCGGCTCGACCGGCTCAACCATCGCAGAGCGGCGATAGCCAGCCTTGGACGCAGCCTTGGCCGCTGGTTGAGCCGGCGAGCGAGGCCCGCCGCTGGTTGAGCCGGCGAGCGAGGCCCGCCGCTGGTTGAGCCGGCGAGCTTGCGAGCCGTGTCGAAACCAAGGTGGGCGGTGGCAGAGTCCGTGCCCGCGTTCATCGGGTTTCGACACGGTCTCGCCTAGTGAGGCTTCGCCTCTGACCGCCGAGGCGGGGGGTGGCGTGGTCTGCTGGGTGGCGGCCAGGCTGTGGCTATGGCTGGTGCGGCTGGGGTGGTGACGGTTAACCAGGTGCTGGATGGTCACGTGGTGTTGGACCTTGTGTCTTTGGACCGGGTGTATCTGAACGCGTATGTGCCGACCCTGCAGG